>JAIZWL010000010.1 GCA_021498125.1 Candidatus Thorarchaeota archaeon
ATTATGATGAATGTATAATGGATCCGGTACATGATGTCCGGGGTATGATCTCAATCTAGGCGAGTAACCATGTGTATACAAAAGATGTACACTGGGCGACAACGAAATCATCATACCTCGAAGAATTGGATAGTTGCCACTCCGTAGAAATCGATAGCCCTGTTTCTCTCGAATTGCCACGTAATCTGCGGGAGTGTCACCAATCGCCTCTTGAAAACCTGATAATTCCTCTTCTGAGAAGAATGAAGTTTTATGAACAACCACACGATTTGGAGGGGCATTTGTTCGTTCTGTGAATTTTCGAATGATCTCGTCCATAAGTTCCTTAGCCTGATGGCGTTCAAGATGCGCCTCCTTAGTTGTTTCACGAACCTTGACAGATCCACCCCGTAGGACATACCCTTCACCACTATGGGTAAATATCTGGGCCATTGATGTTCTCAGAAAGCTATCCGAAGATACACGGCTTCGATAGAATGATATACCAACATAGCAGGTCCCTTCAGATAACTCTGCTAATCTCCAAGGTCTTCCACTTGCTTTGTAGTAAAGTGCCGTTGAAAGATTCCATGCAAAGCTTGCTGGAGGCTCGGTACTGCTGGTCTTGGGTGAATAATGTAATATATCTCTACCAGTGCTTTCTTGAAGTAATTGTATTGGTACTCCTAAGTCCATTGCTCGACCCTTTAATGCCGCCCAAAGATCATAGTTCTTTTCAGAGGCCCTATTCGGTTTCATCAAATCGATGCCTATTCCCCATTCTGTAAGGAATGTCTGTCCCTCTTCTTTTAACTTTAATAGTTTCTTCTCCTCTGGAGATAACCGTTTTTGTTTTGCGCCTCTTGTTCTCTCTGATATACCACAATATTCTTCAATTTCTTTTGGAAGACAACAAAGTACTACGGCTGGAGGGCTATCTTCACTTACGACTTTTCCCACATGTTCTGCAAATAGAATGGCGGCTTGTGCAATTCGCTCATTTACATCGTCAATATCAACTATTCTTCTAATACGAGTGTTAGATATCGTAGCAATCCAGTTGGACTGAGTAACAATATCACAACCTATTGCAGAATCGAGTTTAAAACCAGGATAGGGTGGGAAAAGCCATTGATTTCGTTTTGCGGAACCTATAGGACTTTTGAGTAAACTAACTATATCCTTAGCTAATCGAATAGTCCGCCCAGTTCCCACAATACCAAGACGAATTTGACTTAATGGGGAACCCCCATCATGTGGAACATACGGCCCAAAATGCTTGAGACCAACACGGGGATCCTTTTCCGTACCTCCGCCTCCAAATCGTAGAGTGGGCTCCCCAAGATAACGTGAAGGAAATGTTTCGATTGTCTGGTCTTCAATGCTAATGTAGTGATCTTCGAACTCGTCTTGTTGTTCTTTTTTAGGAAGATCTCCACGAATTCCAACTTCCGTAATCGAACGAACTGGCTCTCCAGATAGACGTATTCGGTCATTAATGATAATATCCCCATTATCAGTTGGAAATAATGAAATCCAGAACAAAATATTCAGCAAGTATTGACCGTTGTATTCATTATACGACAAGCTGGTGATTTTTGTTCCCATTGTAGAGTCAATAATAGGTTTGTAGCCATCAGAGGTAAGTACAATTCGTGGAGAAATCTGGATGTATAAAGATGAATCAATCTCCCTAGCTACTAGTTTTACAGCTGCATGACTACAATACTCCAGGTTTCCACCAACTTCGGGGATTATCTTTTGAGCAACTGTCCTAGTAGATGCACGATATCGTCCAGACCATTTTATTCGTCGTCGCGAGCCGTCTCTTGGTCTTAACGGAAAATAATATTTCCTCCCCCTTGATTGATATTTTAGTCCAATACTATAACAAGCAGTTTTGATTTCATTGTTGAGAAGTAAAACTATGATCTGCAAATCTTCTTCATCTAAGTCACCCGTCCTTATTCTTAGTATTGTATCTTGTTTTACAATAGATTTGAAACTAGGACGACTCAAATTGAGAAATGAATAACACTTGTGATCAAAGATTACATAAGGTCCAGGAAATCTTTGAGAACCCTTGGTTCTTCTTGGGAGAACCTCTCCAATGTATACATGATCGGGGAGCTTTTTCACTTCTAAAAGGTTTCCAAAAAGTGTTTCTCGGACTTCATCCGCTTCGCCTGATAAGATGGAGAGATTATGTCGCTCATCTTTCGCCCTAGCTGCAATCCATTCAATCTCGTTACTCGAAGCTTTAATACTTTGAGAACCCCTTCTAATAAAAACGTCATTGGCCTTGAATACTATCTTTCTTTGGTGGCCTCTACCATATGCACCTTCTTTGATCGGCACAAGAACAGTTTTTGATGGTGGAATATACATAATTGCAAACTTTAGAGGAGTATCACGAATAATCTCGCTATGCTCGACCCACAAAAGGCTAATGGGTTGCGACGAATAAGAATTGAACTTCTCTGTAACTGTTGCTCCATCTACATGAAAATCACTGGGCAGACCTATGAATTCAAACGACCCGGTATCTTTCTCCCGAACTCCAAAAACAATGTAACCACCACCATAATTTGCCATTGCAAAAATGTCCTTGGTAATCTCTGGAAAATCGGAACCTCTCTCAATATGGAGTATTTCTTTGAAATCTAACCAAGGCATTTCTCCTCTCTGGCCCATGAGATAATTTATTATTATAATATCGAGAGGATTGGGTTGACTCTCCGTTGTTGGAATTTTATCCATCACATTCACCATCCCACCAAGTTTCAGTTGACATGATATGTTATTACAACATGAAACAAATAAACTATGGTAATTAATAATATGCAGTTACTTTCCTGTTTGCTACGCATTCAAACTGGACCGCAACTGTATAACTAAACAAGTTCAAGCATTGGAATTCATTATGTTATCATTGTAATGGGTAGTCATGACACTAATGTATTCGTTATCGGTAAAATGGCTATGTTCTAATTTGCTCCAACTCATGGATTCTCTTAAAAAGAAGAACTATTGAATTTGATAGGCACTCAAACCAAATCACTATCTTAGGAAATTGATCTTCCGCAAATTCTACCAACACTTGAATGGCCCCAAGCAGATTATTTACTGCAATCGTCACTTTAGACACGAATGAATCTACAACTCTCTTGCCGCTCTTGTAAATATCATTAATAAATTGTCTTGATGGTTCCCAAGATAATAGAAAAAGAGAAATTAAAGATACAATACCCGCGGCTGAAATCGTCAGTAAAGGTTGCCGCTTTACACTATCAACCAATTCAGTAAATATCTGTTCTCCGATACAAAGACCTGTGTTCATAATCTGTTCGACTGCCTCGAATCCCATTGAAACTATTTCCATACCTATCATGATAAGAGCAAGCGTAGCATAAGGTATCCCTTCTGCCGCGACCCACAAAGTGAGGGCACCTCTGTTAACTTCAGTTAAAATCCTACCAATCTCACCAAGTTCCCATGTTTTAAACTCGTCAATGTCAATAAAATCCTTATCTTTTGAAATCACACCATGTGTATTGTACTCGAGAATAATCTGTACAAATACAACATCTTTAGGATCTCTTGTACCCATTAAATACTCGGCTTTGGCTTGATCGTGTATCTTGAAGCCTTTTACAAAACGTATTCCTTGAAAAATTCGTTCTGCAATAGATAATGCCTTCTGCTCTTCAATGCCCTCAAACTTTTCGGGAATCTTTTCATAAATCTCATTCCGCATCTCGATTGGGGCAAGAGCATCCAAAAAAGGACTTTTAGTTAGCGCCGAAAAAAAAGGTCTTTTTCCATTCATGATTCGAAGAATCTCCGAAAGTACTACATTTGTATCCACTACGATTCGGATACTGAAACCAGTTGAAGATTTTAGAACACTACCAAACTTTGAAAGAAAGTTTCTAAGGTATATTTCAGAGCTAGGATCCAGTAGGGCTATAGCATCATTCCAATACTTTTTACAATCATCACTTACCCAATTCACAGGACTTAGTAAATCGGTCATAAAGATATCAAGTACCTCCGACTAAGGATAGTTATCGATCGGCCTAAAGCATTTTCGGAAATTTATAGATATAGCAATAAATTGGATTGCTTACATTCAACTAGAAATTATTCTGCTTCGAGTAATATAGTAAGCTAAATCCAAGTTCAAAAATAGCATACAATCCTAAAACGATGTTCCCACTCAAAAATATCATAAGCCATTGCATCAAATCATTACGGATAAATTATCATCACAATCAATATAGATACAACTAAACATCTAGAGGGTTATGTGTAAACTCAAAGCCGTTTTCAGTATCCCAGCACAAACTAAGTGGCACACCAATCTCTAGTTTATCCACCCAACTTTGATCTGCCTTGTTAGGTTCACGATTTAATAATAGTATCCAATGATTCTTAGGCACTCGGCCGGGATAGAAATTATACTCTAGTATTTGTCCCAGTGCAGCTCGGATTGGAAAGCGTAACGCCCCATCAGAATATTTGGCTTCAACTCCAAAAGAAAGTCCATTATAATCAAAACACAAGTCAATATACCTAATCTCTTTGAATGACTTGATTCCATAAGCAGTCTTCAGCCATACCATGAACCTATTAACTAGTTCAAACTCCTTTGTACAATACTCACGTGTCCTAGACCTTAGTTCATACTGAATATATGAAATATCATGCGGATTAGAAGTTTCACTTTTGTATACTTCGGGATGATCTTCAGAAAGCCCGGATTCAACATCTAAAGACAACTCTGTAGTAATTATTCTTGAAGAACCGAATTTATTTAAAATGACAGGATATACTGGCAGATACATAGGCCTTGTATATTTTCCAAATACATTAGTTCGACTCATCAGTTGTTTAAGATACTTGTCAATCGGTATAGGCTCCGGAAAAACCACTACTTCTTCGATAGGACATTTTAAGTAGCGTTTTGCCTCATACCCTTCCGAATCCAACACATTTTCTATGATTCGCCTTTTATCAATTATACTGAGAGTTTTGAAGTGAGAAATATTTCCAAATGAACTTCTCTCTGAAACAACTGAAAATACCTCGTCAATGCGCTCATCAAAAATAGCACTTTTTTTATGAAAGTCTTTCAATTGACCTATTTCATCCTCAGCAACATATCTACTCTTAAGATATCCTCCAATGAGAAAAGTATCACCAACACCCGTATCAAAGGGAGAAGAATAGAAATAGACTGGAAATGCTTCATCTTCTGAATACCCCAATCGTTTCAGATTCGCAGGTCGTGCCATCATAAAACCATAGATTGATCTATCAAAGTTGTGATCAGTTCGAAAATCCCATTCTTCATGACCAAATCCATAACGGGCATAGTACGAACCGTCTTTGGGATTTTTCATACTACCAGAGGGGAGTTGCCATTTAAAGGAATTCCAGACTATCTTGACAAAAACTGCCATATCCCTGCCTTGGATATTTTGAAAATCATGGACATAGGCAAAGGCGTTATCCATTCCTTGTGTCCTTTGATACTTTGTATAAAATATGGTAAATATGGAAATGTCAGCGGGGATTAAACACTTGTATCTTTACATTAAGAGATTTTAGGGTTTCCGACCATAACAATTCGGTAGCATAATATCTTTATAAGAATCGAAATGCGCAGCTATTCTAATCCCTCCACCGCCACTTTTTTTTGTTTCGTAAAAGAAGAGTCGTGCATAACCATAACGGTGTATTGAGAAATCGAGCGCCTTTTTCATACCATCATTAATAGTATTTGTCCATTCAACGGTAGTACTTACAGTTCTAGTTTCAATTCCATGCAGAATTTCATCTACATAATCCTTGTCACACATACCAATAATCGCAATCCGATCCATAGTTTAGCCCCTTACTACTTGTCTTTTCTTCATTATCCAAACATAGTCTTAACCGATAACCTTTGCCGAACGCGGAAATAATTGTATTCCCTTTATCATAGTTGTCATTTGACGGAGCTGTGTGAAAAATCAATAAGCAAAATTGTAAGAGGTCAGAACACCTTAACGTGATGTCCTATTCAGATCACATTAGCCTCCAGTTTTGATTGATTCTGTTCATACCGTAACTTTTCACACAGCACCCCAAAACCAAAAGACTCATCTCAGATTAAGAAATCTATTCGGAGGATTTGGGTGGAATCAGGAAGGGCCTATCGGATATTTGTCAGGTATATGACCCGCATAGGGATCATCTGCATATCTTACGCACTAGTCATTTGGGTTATGGCGAAGACCTTTCCATTCTTCCGTTTACTGAACAGTCCTAGTACGATAATGATATTTATGGGGTCTATCCTTGTTGGCTCAGCCGGGATGTTCTGTGGTGCATCTGACGGGATTGCGATTTATCGTAAAAGAAGAGATTTAGTCCAGACCATTCGAAATACTACTACTGAAAAAGATGAAATCATGAAATTAGAAGCAGGCAGCTTTCCGCCCTACATGTTAGCAGACTCTATTGATCACGAAACACTTGTCTACGTAAAAGAGCTTGGTGGGGATATTCTAGACCTCCAAGAGAGGCTCATGAAACGGAGCATAATGAGAGAGGGAGCTGAATTCACACGTCGAATTAGCAAGCTCATCCTTCTTGGACTCCTCGTTCTCTATGATGACGACAAACAGTTATATTTGACCTCAGCAGGACTAGATGCAGTCAATACACCCCCGACATTGTTCATCTCGTCAATACCAGAATCAGTATGGAATACGATCTTGAAACAGAAACGATGCCTGTATAGAGAGGACTGGGGTGGCACCGTTGTTGCAACGAGCCAAGCCCTTGAGGCGGCAATGAGGAATCTACTCGATAAGGCGATTGAATCAAAGCCCGATCAATTTGAAGAGGTATCTAAGAATATATCAGGCAAACCGTTGGATAGATGGTCGGCTGGCAACTTGTTGGGGGCTTTGAGGAAACTGGAGGTTGTAAGGGCTCATTCATTGGAAGACTTTCTTGCTGGTGAATTAATCAAAATCCGAAACCGGATACACCAGAAGGAGGACGCAAAGTCATTCACGTCCTCTGATGCAGATAAATGTGATATATACATAGGACTCCTTCTCAGAGCATGGTTTGGATTAAAATAATGGACTGACTGGCACTAGAACGACTAAAAAGAATGAATCTCAAGAGAAACTTTCACAGTGGATACATGTGAGCCTACTGCGCTCAATCATGCTGAGTGAGCATCCATATGATTACCAGTATCATCATGCTATCCTGCTGGTTGATGAAGTAGGGGCTTGAAACGTTAAGTGGTAGAACGCAGGCAATCGGAATAATCATGACCTAGGGCCTGAAGAACGTACAAAGGAGTAATGACAAGCATAATGTTCCAAATGAGGAGGAAACACTTAAAAATAATACTATAAAATAGCCAATAGTGTAACAGAATCGGGGAGAGCATCTTACATCCCAAGCATCAAGAAGATCAAAGTATCTTACACCAGTCCTTGTATTTTTTGAATAAGACTATTGGCGTATCAATACAGTCACTTGCTTTTGTGTGCGATATGCTCCGCTCGGGATCATAGTCAGCATCTAATCGACTATATCTAAGTTCTTTGAGATACTCCACTAATTCAGAATCCTCAGTAATAAGGAATACCTTTTCTTCAAGCGCATCATAGAACGTATGGTCGCGTGGAATAGGACCAACCGTCTCTCGGATAGTCTGATAGATAATCATCGCAGCAGAGAGAAAAGTTCTGTTAACAACGGTTCTATAAGCAGACTCGGTTCCGACACCTAAAAGATGATTGCACAGATCAATGTGAGTTGCATAGGAGAAAGTCATGTATCTTGAACCTCAACGATAGTTCCGAAAATAGTCCGTAATTGGACAAATTGTTCCCGATCAAACTTATAGTTCTTTGCGAGTTGTTGAACAATATCATCTACTATTCTAATAATACGACGCTTCAGATGACGTTTATCTTCCTTTGATAGTTCTCGCATCTGAATAACAAAATAGATTCTCAGTTTTGACCCTTCGGGATCATTTAACTTCACTACTCGAAAAGTAACCACATTCGGATCATGGACAAGTAGTTTTTGAATAGCAGTCAATATTTTCAAAAAACATTCCTTTACCCGCAAGTCAGTATCAAGGAGTCGTTGCAGATCAGGAGAGATATCGGGAGAAAGAACAGCAGTATTCTCGGCGGCCTCACTTGAATGGTCCATCTCCGAAAGTTTTGAGATTTCGCGCTCAATTATTTTCTTACCAGTAGGATTTTTTCGTGATATAGTAAGAGGCGAATGGACCAAAGGGATAACATCACCAGTAAACACACCTTTTGAGGGTTTAGCATGTTTTTGGTCATTATCGTCGATCTCGTCCTCTGCCGGAGAGGGTATACGAACGGACATAGTATTATCCCTACGTAATGTAGTATTTCTGCCTTATTCAGTCTTTATGTCCGTAGCCTATCGACAGGACCATTAGACCAGAAAAACGATAAATAAAATAGAAGGAAGATTACCAAGAGAGCAGAGAGAATTGTGACTGACGGCATCAGCGATGACTTGTGGGTATTACTCGCAGGCCTGATAGCGATTGACCTCATCAGCAGGGCCGAACTTGCGTTCAGGATAATATTAGTTTTAATAGCGTGTGTGATTCCCCATTTTGTACTTCATGCAACACGTTGGGATTGCTTTTACTGGAGACCACGCGGGAGAATTGTTCAATGGTATCTCGCACGTCCAAAACGAGCCAGCTATCTCTTTGACCCGAGGCATTCCGAACCGCATCATTACTCCTGCGAGAATCTTTCTACGAACGTCCATGTCGAAGAACATTGCGCCTTCACTGCTTTATACGTTCGTATTGAAGCCCCACGTGCCGTGAATTCGTTTCCATCACTAGACCAACGATCAAGTATTACGATAGGAAGACAAAGGACGTGACTAGGCCAGAGTGCTCATGCCACTACTTCACACCTATCCGTGGCCAGAGATGCTGTGTGAATCCTTACTTGATTCATATTTCGTAGGAGATAATTAACGCAGGTGCCTGAATGCACATCGAAGTCTTGGGAGAGTATACAAGTTGAGTACAAAGTTTCCTTCATCGGTAGAGGAGCTTAATTTGACAGAAAATCATGAAAGTCGGCTCAATTATCTTTCACTTTCTCATAATCCCTAATCAAATACCATCTTGTAGCTTTGCGGAGTTTCTTGTATTCTTTCATTGAGATAATTTCAGATTTCGGAACTCCTTCCTTCTTTGCGGCTCCAACAAGATAAGTCATTACTCCTTCTATTGCATAAGGATCTTTAACTTTGGCGAGTAGTCGCTTGAGACCATGAAAACCACATCTATCTCGAATCTTATCCAAAGTTGATATATCCCATGAAAACCAGGGGGTGTGAATATCCAGGGGTTCTTTCTTTTCCCTTTTTTTGAGGTCTTTGTGAATTCTGTCAACTTCACGTGCTACGTACTCAACAATCTCATCGCTATCTTCATCGAATAAATCGCCAAGATAGATTTCAAACAAACTGTTCACAGTCCCTTCGTGTGGGAATATCATTTTCCAATGTTTGAGTGCAACTTCCCTCAAAACTCTTCCTGATGTGAGGAATGAACATACGGTTCCAGTCCGATCGTTCTCGATAAAGAGCAATAGAGTTTCCTCAGCCTTCTTTGGATCGCTCTCAAGTTTCTTCTTGTACTCATCCCAACCTCCTTCCATATCAATTTCATATAAAAGTCGTGCAAAAGGATTGGTTAGTTTCATTGCTATCTCCCTTGCTCTCTCGGGATTCTTGGACCAAATGGCCCCAAGGTATCTTGGCTCTTTATTCAACGAGCGGATGAGTGTATTCATGTCTTTCTTTGTACCATAAAGTAGAATCATTTCTTCAAGAGCAGTACTGTAGAAGAAATCGTTTCCATCCAGATATTTATCAAAGTGAGGTCTTACAATTCTGAGTTTGTCTTCAGGTGTAAGATGCTCAAAAAGGAACTGAAGAACGGATCGCGTATCGATTATACTTAGAGGCATCTCTTCTGCAATCTCCAGAATTCGAGCATATAATTGAGGGCTGTTAGTCGAAATAGGAGAAAGAGATTCTACAAGACCACTTTTCTTGATTCTCTGCCAATATCTCGTTTCTCTTGAGGTAGGATCTTTTTCTAATAGTCGAAGTATAAATGCTGCAATCTCACCCTTTGGTCTTTGCATGACCCAGCTCACTAGAGGGTCAAACGTCTCTATTAGACAGTTTCTCAGAGCCAAAATATCGTCGAGAATTTTGATCGCATCTTCAATGGTTTTGACATGACCAGATTCTAGATAAGCTTCCATGAGGTAACTCCACTCCAGAATTTCATCCCAGTCAACTTTGTCAATATGTTTTATCCATGAATCTCTGGATAACGGAAGATACAGTAGTCCCTGAATTAGATTTGTATATCGTTCAACAAGAAGATCGTCTAAATCACTTCGGTCATCGATTTCTTTGTAGAGAGGATAAAGATATTCATCAATTTGGAAATCCATCATATCAATTTCTGATTTGATGAGCTTGTGGAAGAATTTCTTCTTAGTAGATTTCCGTACAGTTTTCAACCAGCTTGCTATTCGTTCAATAACCTCGGTTGCTCTATAGTCTAATCGTCTCTGACCGATCTCACTCACGGGTTTTGAGATGATGTAGAGCAATCTCATTGCATCATCAATTGTCTGGAGATTTGAGTCCCACCATAAGTCAATCAAGTTTCTAAGACGCGCCTTATCCCATGGGGCCACCTTAATTTTACGTATAGCTTGCATAATTGTATAGCTAAGTTGTACGAAGTGTCTGTTAATCTCTGCTTCATCATATTCTTCTTTGAGAAGTTCGGGAAGGAGAAGTCCCAACCATTTCCAGCCATCGCTTTTCCGGATTACATCAAAAATATCATCCAAGCTAATCTCAGGAAGCTCTTGGGAGAGGCATATAGCTATCCCGTATTTGGAGTCTATCTTATTGCGTTCAGTAGCCATCCATACCTCTCTTGTGTATCGTTCCGGTAATGTTATCTTACTAATATTATAAATCAGTTTTAATTTCAGTTTCTCTTCAACATATGAAGAACCAATAGTTTCAAGGAATATTGAAAATCTGGCGTCATCCATCTCGGCGTTCGAGTTCAAAAAGATATATGCAAGTGAAGTCCATAGTGCCTCCGAATTAAGTCGCGCTGCATTTCTATATAGACTCTCGAGCCAATCGATACCTATTGATGTGAAATTAGAAGTAACATATCTAAAAACGTCGTAAATCATCTGCTTATCGTGCGCCTCATCAATTATTTTGATTATCTTTGGTAGGCGCTCCGGTTCTAGTACTCTTATCGTCCAGGGAGTCAGCCAAGGTTTCGTAGATGTGAGATGAAGCAACCAATCCTGAATCTTATCATAATCAAGATGGTAGAGGATGTATCCTAATGAATCACGAACCGCTATGCCTTTTTGCTGTTCGGGGTCTTCTGGGATCAACTTAGAAATATCAGTAGTCCCAAGTGCATTTTCAATTTCGATCAAAGGCACAATGTATTGCTCCGGAATATCATCTTTTTCTTCTATTATAATATCTCGAAGTAAATTTGTAAATATTCTAAGAATACGTCTTCTTGAACGTTGATCTTGTGATAGTGTCCAATATCGAACAAGACCAGTAAATAGGGCATTATAGAAGGGAGTTGCTCTTGATCTTTCTGTTGGTTTAATTGGTTGTATTTTCATCCCAGAATCAAAGGATTCTGATTCTCCCTGAATACATATCATTGCAGATATTTCTAATGGGGACAATTCTGCACTTCTATGAATTGGCTCTCCCTCATGTCTTCTTTCCAGATCGTATGATAATATCTCCACAAGAAAACTGAAAGTTTGCGAATCCCCTCGAATAGGTGGATACTTTCCTGATAGATATGATCTAAAAATATACTCCGCAGACAGATAGGGGATTAAATTATTCCTTGCGATTTCAGGATAAGGAGAATCCCCTGAACCATAACGTTTCTCTAAGAGATTCTTTAGTAGTGGATTATATTGTAAAACTTGGTCGTAACTAAGAGTTGTATTTCGACCCTCTCTCTGCAGATATGCTATATAGGGTAAATATCTCCAAACGGAGTGAGAAACATCTCGACTTCGAATCCAATCCTTCAATGTTTTTTCTGCATACACATTCCCCTCAATTATCCGATCGATCTCGGAGCGAGATCGTATATCGTGTGGAATGTTTGGATGAATAGAAGATAAGACCTGTAATTCAATCCAACTTCTATAGACGGGAACTCGTCCATAAGAAACTTCCTCCATTTTTGGTACTCGTCCCAGTATCTCCAAATCCAGAGGAGTCAAGTTTGGAAACCACTTGCTAATATTGCCAAGAACAGCTGCATCCATTCCTCTGGAACGCAGATAAACAGTGCAACTATCATTTGAGGGTGCTTCAAGGTTCAAATAAACTGGTTCTATTTTTTCTAAATAGAGATCACTAGTTCTGGAGCTTATGATGCATGGGATTTCATTTTTGCGACATGCATCTACGAATTTAGCTGCCTCGTTCCGTTCTACTGGTTTAAGTTCATCCCATCCATCGAGAAAAATAACATACTCCATCTTCCAATCTATGCGGTCGAGTATCTTTGGTACATGACCATGAAATTTATTCAACATAGCTTCAAGTGATCGAGCAATCAATGTACTACGAGACATTTCGCCCAGTTCTTCATCTTTGTACAGCAATGGGGACCTCCCTTCAGCATATACAAGAGCTTCACCTCGTTTAGTTCGGTCCAGAAACATAGCGCCTAGTTCCAGAAAGATTGGAATCAATTTGTGACTATTACTTTGAGTAGGAGAGGAGTCGAAGGTTTCATTCCATAATTCACATGCTTGCTGAATCATCCAAAATGACTTTCCACTACCTGCACTCCCAACAAGCAACGCGATGGTAGAAATTGATTCTTCGGGGCGTTCTTCATCTAACTCTGTATGATCCCTATCCGTTTTAATCGGTTGATGGTTCAACCATTCATCAACATTGAATTCCTTATGTCCCTTAGATACTGATAACGTATAAAATGTATCAGCGACAATTTTCAGCTTCTTCTTACGTGGAGATTTAGAGAAGGCATTATCGTGTTTCAGAAGCAAGTTTAGAATTACAGTCTGAATATATGGAAGAATACTCCTTTCATCCCTATCAAATTCAGTATCTTGAGCCAGAATGGATTGATTTTCAATAAGTGTTTGAATCTCTTGAAAGAATCGTGTGGGCGCACCGGTGGAATCAATCAACAATAACTTTTGATACAATTCAGAAATCCCAGATTCTTTCGATCCCTCCTGTACCTCGGGAGTTTCAGTTAAATCAATTTTATGCGCTTTTATTAAGAAAATGTATAGAACAAGTGCGAGATTCCTAGCACCATTTTCATTATTCAGTGTATATCTAGAATCAATCTTAGTGAACAAGTCGGTCCGTTTACTAAGAAGACTTCTGGCATTTCCCGAACCACTAATATATTCAGCAGTGTCTTCAAACCATTTCTCAGGCAGTGCTAAGGCACTTCTAATCTTAGGGAAATTAAACCGGTGAAATAGGGAATCTTCGGCGGTCTTTGAGAATCCAAAATCTACAAACTCACTGATTTTTTGCAGTTCGTTCTCTTTTAGCAAGTAAGAGAGCAAGAGAAGTCTGACAGACCATTTTCCATCACGGCTCAAATCTAAGATTTGATACGCATCTTCGATATCTCTCGAGATTTCGAGATCCTTAAGTAATTGAGGAATGTATTCTTTTTCGATACTCACCTTTTATTTCCCCCATATG
Organism: Candidatus Thorarchaeota archaeon; assembly: GCA_021498125.1. Taxonomy (NCBI): domain Archaea; kingdom Promethearchaeati; phylum Candidatus Thorarchaeota; species Candidatus Thorarchaeota archaeon. The sequence continues at coordinate 13,870 of JAIZWL010000010.1, forward strand.
CCATTTGATTCAGCCGTTTCTTTATTCGGCCAAAATTCTGTTCTAAGAAAGGTTTGAGATCAATCCGAAGCGCTGGCCTCAGATAGCAGGGAGTCAATGCAAGATCCGAATCGGTTTCAAAGCCATATCCCATGAACCCCTCTTCACACATTGAATTCAATGGACAGTTTCTACAAAGCTGATACTTGCTGCCGCGTTTATGATGAAACCAACTCGTAGTCACTCTTACACCGTTCTCAGTTTCTAGGGTGTAACGATACCGTTGAGGATCAACGAATTCTGTAATTTCAAGGCCTCTCCAATTTATCGCGTAGGGCTGAATCACTTCGTTCCAAGATACGAAATATCGCTCGTACTCTGATTTAAAATGAGGTTGCCATAACAAAGGATAGAGCTTGAGTTCAAAATTTTTGATTGCTGCATAATTTAACAAATCTTGAATATTATCATTCACACCACGAAGAAGAACAACATTCAATTTCGTGGGTATTCCAAAATCCGCACACAAGTCTAGAGATTCAAGAACTGGTAAAATGCTTCCACGAGTTATTTGTTTGAAGATTACCGGATCCAGAGTATGTAGAGAAACAGTTAGCCTGTTCAAACCAGCCTCTATAAGATCAGGTAGTACAGATGCTAACCGAGTACCATTTGTGGTCATACTAAGGTCGGATATATTGAAAGACCGAGTTTCAGATATCAACTCTGTCAGATCAGGATGTAGTGTAGGTTCCATCCCTGCAATCTTTAGTGAATGCATGTTCCATCGATCCATTCCTGCTAGAAGGTGCAGCCAACTCTCCAAATCCAAGTTCCGTCCTGAACCAACCATATCATCTCTAGAGTGACACCATGTCTTTCCATCTGGAAACCCGCATCTGTGATTACAGACACTATTGATGAAGATCCGCATCTCATGAGGGTACCCTTCGATTTTTCGATGTTTCGTACTTGCTCCAAACCCGGGCAAGTCCCACCAGTTAGTTGTCAAGTATGTCATGTGTTATATATGATATTGTTATGCATCTAAATTGACAAAAATATGACATGCATGAATATTTCATGCAAAATTCATACCGAAATAAAATAAGTTAGTGGAACGAGATACAGGTTCAATAATACAAGTCATGTGAAAAGTCCGCAGATATGAACAGCGACACTCAAGTCACGATATTGCTGTGAGTGAACCCAGGACCCACATTGAGGAGAACGGAATTCTCACAAGCTTGCTCGTTGACTTTTCACACAGCTCTGGTTATGATGATTGAAGGAAAACCTTGCTAGTTCGGGTAAGATGATTTGACAGAAAACCATATACGTTGACAAGAGAAGCAGGCATCGAAGGTGTTTGAGAGATGGCGAGAGTACCACTTGGTGTAGCATTTTTAGCAGTATTGAATCTCCTAGCAGGGATACTGATCCTTATAGGCTCCAGTCCGATCTTCAGTGAGTTCAGTTATCTAGTCCTCTTCCATGTCCTGCAATCGGTCCAATACGGAATGGTGCTCATAGCAGTGATCTATATCGCATTGGGGTTAGGGTTACTCAGTCTTGCGCGGTGGGCGTGGTATGCGGACATCATCTTCGCAATGCTCAACCTGCTCATTATCGCGTTAGGAGTGATCGGTCCCGGAGGAACCCTGAACCTGTCGAATATCTCATGGATCTCCTTATTGCTGAACCTCATAATTGTGCTGTACTTGAATCAGGAGAGTATCAAAAGGAAGTTCTACATATAGAATAATGCATAGTCAACCAGACCTTGAGAAGAGGCCAATTTGGCAAGGTAAAATCTGAGGCGAAACAGATTAGTCCATTGTCAATAACAACAAAAGTAGCATTCTTGATCTAACAAAAGAACCATATAGCGATAGTCCGAAACGGTGACTACCTATCATAGACATTCTTGCGCAGACCGAACGCAAGAAAGACAACAGTGTTATCGGGCGTCTGATCACAATTAGCACAGCCAATCATATCTTCGACTCCACGTAACCGGCAGTCTTCACAGATTTGATAGAGTATCCGATATTTTCCAAACCGTCGTGAGCGATAGCCTAAACCAACAAGAACCTTAGAATTGTGATAAGGGTCACTCAAGATGTCGTGGATGCCGGTATCAATTCGATTGCGTACCTTCTTATCCTTAAGCTTCTTCCGAGCTTTGAGGAACTGGTCAGTAAGAGCGGCCTGCCAGTCCAATCAATCATCCTCCAGGTCATCGAGAGAGGAGAGGATATGGATTCTACCCTGTCGTGCATCCTCGATGGACCTGTCGAGCATTTCGCGTAGATCCGCGTCGAGCAATACTTCTAAGGTCTCTTCGAGATCATCACTGGGTTCGTAGATTATTTTTGCGTTGCGGGGTGAAATGGGAATTTGAATCCATTTTCGTAGAGGAGCATCATCGATCAATTGATGAGTGATAAGATTCTGCATCCCGTGCGTCAAATTCGCAAGATCTTCTGAATTCATACCACTATATGTTTTCAGAACCTCAGTCATAGCATCAATAATACTTTGATAATTATTATTCGCCATATGTGTGAGAGCCTGTTGAGATATGGGTTCACCATCGGATGTGAGTCCGGTCAACAATACGGGTTTCCCGTCTGCTGTCTGTACGCAGTCAGAAGTGATAAGCCCAGCTTGTTCCAATACAGGGATAATTGTTTCAATGTCTGTTGACCACGGACCCTGTGGCATTTTATGGAATCTAAATCCGCTGGCAAGGATTCGTTCATGTATCATTTGCCTCTGAATTAAAAAAAAGAACTTGTGAATTTGTGTACGAGTCAAGTGCGAATGACCATGCGTCTTGGCAAGATCAAGCAAGACCAGTAGAAGGAGCATATTTGCAATTGGTCTAAGTTTGTCGCTCAGCACAGTCGTCAAGTGTTCGCACCTCTAATGCCTTATAGAAGGTTTATTGGCAAATAACTGTTAATATTAGTGCTAATAAACCAACCTTGCCGATTCGCAACCAAGTTCTACGGACTAATTGCCTCCAAGATGGGACAGGAGGAACCATCCATCATCTGTGACAGTGTCCAGAACATCATCCCCTTCATTCCGGTGGTGTCGCAGAAAGAGACCTTTGCCGAGATCGAGCGAGTGGTCTCATAGAAGATGATCCCGACATCAATGTCTTGACCACGACCGATTTTCACCGTCACTAATTGATCCGTGGCTGGTGCGTGCCAGTAGGTGCATTTCCCGATATCGTCCCATGCCTCGATGAGTCCTGAATAGTTCTCCACAGCACTCTTGACCCAAGACCAAGTGACAGAGTTATCACCAGCAATTGGCCGAGTCTCAGTGAAGGCCGGCCCAAAGAGATCAGTGTTCGAGTAGGGTGCGATAGGAGCGACACCGTCACCATTCGAATCACCCCAGACAAGGCCATAACCGCCAACCCCCATAATGAGTTTGGATGCAGGGACTCCGGCATCAAGCCACTTGTAAAGAGTGTAGTTGACGGAATAGGGATTAGGGCCATAGCCCGGACGATCAACACCGTAGAGAGGAGTGTGAGGCACAGGGATCGACCAGCCGCCCCACTGTTGGATCGAGGCATAGGTCATCGGCATAAACACATCAACATAGTCCTTCGCAGGTGCAAGTTTGGCCGCGTCCAGTCCTTGAGAATCTGTGGGAATAGTGATGATCGCATTTGACCAAAGACCACGTAACTCCTTTGCCAGACTGACCAGTTGAGAATGCTCCACCGAATCCTCCCAGTCAAGATCGAGACCGTCAAACCCTGCTGGACGGAGGATTTCCACGATATTCTGAGCAAAGGCCTTGACGTTTTCCGGAGCGGTCGCACGGTTCCAGATCTGGTCGGGGTTTGAGCCTGCGCCGCCGAGCATGCAATTGACCTTCACGCCAGCAGCATGACCCGCCTCAATATAGCCGTGAGCCAGATCCAGCCACGAGTTCAAATCACCATAGAATTCATCGGGCGCCTTCAACGAATACTCGTGGGATGAGGTCGCGTTCACGTGAAGATAACCAAGGATCAGATGAGTGAGATGGCCCCAAGGAATATCATCAGCGTGTAATGAGTTCCATTGATAGACGGGATGATATGCAAGAACCCAGAAATTAGCGTTAGTATGGTTATTGTTAGTGGTGTTAGTGGTAGTAGTGTCAGTGATGTTGTCATCATCATTGGTATTGTAATCCCCAGACCAATAGACCATAGTCCCAATCACAATCGCAATAATTAATAAAATAGCAACAGCTTGAATACGATCTTCCATGAAGCGTGCACTCCCGTGGTGGTAAGGGTGGTGGTCTTGCAGAATCAACGAATCAATTTAACATCTTTCGATTGAAGCAGCCTTTACGACTCTATTGATACTTGTTTATATCAATAAATATTTTGTTTCTCCGAACAAGTAATCCGCCAAGGATTTCAAAATATACACAATGCCATTATCGCTTCACCTATTTCTTCAAGGAAACTGCCAATCCCCCGGGTCTTATAGAAAACTCATCGTAGGTTATGTTGCCCTACTTGTGACGTGGTCCCTTAGGATCACGTGACTAACGTTGTCCAACTTGCAATCAATAGTCAGTCTCAAGAGAGTAACGGTCAAACTGCACAGGGAGCGCCCGTAAGAGAGGACAACCGATCAGGACTGTGATGAACCCCGCGAAGACAACTTTCAAGGGGGTGATGATTCCTGCAACCAGCCATAGGACAGCGAGTTGCTCAGGTGTGAAGCCGTAGAATAGCCAGTAGGTCTGACAGGGGATGAGGAAAAAGATCCGGGTCAGAATGTCAGCCTCCAATCCGAAGACGGCACTCAGCCCGACAAGGACTTTCCGTGACATCCACTGTGGACGCGAGCCATGTCGAAAGGTCACATAAGAGGCAATCACGATTAAGACGATGTACGTAGAGAGTGTATCCCAGATACCCCAGAGAGGAAGCGACCAAGTTACGGGTGTGAGAAAATAGGCAGCGAACAGGAGAGTATTGATCACGACTGCCTCGCGCCAGCGTCCATCATACACGAGTCCGGAGACCGCCGCCCCAACTGGTGCCCCGAGCATGAACAGTAATTCATAGGGGTCTCGAAAGTAAATCATATGCCCGACCAGTGTTCCAAGCCCAACCGACATAGCCCCTGCTGCTGGGCCGAGGATGATCCCTACGAGTGGGCTGATGAGAAATAACCACGAGTCCCATACACCACTGGAGAAACCAGGAAGCATGGGGATGGCATCAAGTACTGCCACCATTGCTGCAAAGACTGCAATTAGAGAGATCTGATTGCTGGCAAGAGGTCGTAAAGTGGGCATACCTTATAGTAAGGTGCGCCCCCTTTTTTATAAATTGGTTCGCTGAGGAGAATAGGCTTCTACCACTCGCCGGAAAAGAACACTAACCAAGCGACTACAGCCTCGAGATTGTTGGCGGGGTTCTCACTCAGACGAAATAGAGTCGAACCACTCGAAGTCATGATGCTGTTCGAACCTAATCTGAAACGTGTAGAACCCGAACTGCTCATCACCGACGAACGATCATAGCGAGCAATAGTACTTCCCGACGAATTGGAGACATAGCCACCGCTGACCTTTCCGATTGTGCTACCTGACGAGTTAGACACGTAATCTCCAGAGATCCGACCGATCGTACTACGGGAGGAAGACATCACATAGGAGCCTTCCACATATCCTATTGTGGAACCACTACTGTTCATTATTTGCATAGTATCACAATTCCAGAGTATTACGATTTCAAATATGAACTTGTTTGGTAGATTATTGGAGAATCGACGAACCTGAAACTGTGTTGACATACCAAAACAACATATTGTTTCACTAGGAACTACTTGCATAAGTCATGTAAACCTACATGTGAGAGATGACAATAGAGATCGTACATACAAGTCGAAAATAGGTCATGATAATCCAGAGAAAGAAACCGTTTGCAACTGTTTGTGACCCCATATGAAACTGAAAGGACAACAAGAAGTGGTCACACCATCATTAAGGCTTTGAGGAATCACATGAAATCGATGGAATAACTGGTAGAAGGCTGAGGCGTAGTATCACCAAGAGGAATTAGTTCAAGCCTAAATGAATCAAGTTTACGTCTAATCATGGTGAATTGCAGACTAAATCCCCGTAAAGTTGCCTGCTTTTTGGCCCTATAGAATTCACTAAGATTAAGGAGGGACACTATTATGCCGAAAAATAGCGCCGGGAGAAAAAAGAACAGGCTCAACAAATTACCAGTATTTGGGTAAGGACACATAAAGTTCCACAATGCTTGTATTCCATTTAACCAAAGGATTCCGATGTATGGTCCAATTAATAGGAGCAGGAGCCGTCGGATACCAACTTGAACAATATGATCACGAAATACCTCAACATATAATCTGTGAATGGGAATGTATAGCACTAGACCGACTAGACCACCAATAAAGGTACAAAGATACAGGACTGGTCTGACGAATGCCGCACCTAAAAATGCGACTAAAGCATCATCGACAGGATTGTGGACAATAAAGACATAGGGCGAGAGGAAATACGGTAATGTCATAAGAGATAAGAGAACAAAGCTCACTAAATGTATCCAATTGACATATACCAACGGGTCTGAAACTCTTTGGGTGTCTTTATTTTGAGAACATGGCTCATCAGTAACTAGTGTCATTCCTATCGCCCCATTAAGTATACTATGTTTGGATATAGTGCCCATCACATGGCTCCGGCCATGCAAGAACTGGAATAGGACTAGAGCCTACCCCTGAATAAACAAGATGGATCCACCATGAACGTCCGATTTTTATTCGCTCCACGCCACGTTCAGGAATTTCATGAAATATCCATCCTGAGCCTGTTTCATCAGGTAGAAAAACGGATGCAATAATTGAAACTCCAATACCAATAGCCGCAAAAACAGATGCAATTGCTGCTGCAACAGCTAAAGTAGTGCCTGCAGAAATTAGACCGAGAGCAATACCCACCGTAAGTATAGCATCAATAATGGGGCCCATACCTCCTGCCTTCCAGAATTCCACCTTATCCCTTGAAACATGTTGTGCGGCCATACCACCAATTGCGGTACCATATTTGTCCTTGGTAGTACGATCAATAGTAAAGTCACGTGATGGCCCCACTCCCACCATAGTATGGTAGTAATACGTGTAGTCTGGATGATCATAGAACACCTCATCATCGGGGTTAATATTGTAAGCATCCCAGTACATACTTTTGTAGTAGAAATCATAAGTGGGGGGTGACGGAGGGGGAGAACCACCGCCTATATAATGCAAAAAGATAGGTGCAGACGGATCGTTAAAAAGGACTGTCAAGCGCTTGGTAAACTTGAAGTAGATCGAATCAATATTGCCTAGTGTCCCCATAGATGAGAATAGAACCAGAGAAGTAATGAGTCCGCCCAAAATGGCATCTATCATCCCGAAACTGAATACAGAACTCCTGACTACATACTGTGTAATCTCATTAGAATCACATGCTAACACGATATCATTGCCCGGGGTCATCTCGATCATATCACTGAATGCACGCCAACTGAGCACCTGTGAACCTGCAAGAATCCCGTCCTTCGAACCATGAGACACCCAGACCACTCTTCCGGCCGTCCGATGAATAGTCAGAGCATATTCTAGAGACCCATACTCCACAACCTGCACAGACGGATCATTTGCTGTAATAGTTCGGACAGCAGTATTCACCGCACGGTTATGGTGCATGACCACCACCACATCCGAAACCACTGGTGCCGAGAGCGGCATGACCCACAATGGCGACAACACGGCGATCACAAGCAGCGCAGTCCGTAGTTTTAAAAAATCACCTCTATGACGACCGACCGACCTAGATCCACTCGTGCACCTAGTGCACGTTCAAATTTCCCCATTTCACTCAAGAGAATCTCTCCTTAAATTGCCAGTTCTATCAAATGGATATAAGTGTATCCAATCACTGAACCAAGATCGTACAGGTTACAAACACTAATGGCAATCCATATCTTATGTATTCGAGATCTTGCACCTATAAAGGCCACCAGCAACAGAGAACGTGGACATTGTTAAACGGGGTGGCTGTAGAACACTATTAGCTAAGCCGTTGATTCACGGACAATGTCTGAGCAACAGGTTAGTTGATTTCTCATGTGACATACCCGATGGTGTTGCTATGTGAACTCCGAACTCGGTCTCCTTCTTTGTCTACCTCATAATAGATGACAAAAATTATTGATCATAAAATAAGGGGATGGACCAAGAAGTGCACTTGACCTAGGTTTAAAAGTTCTCGTAGGAAATTGGAAATGAGTACGGATGACTGAAACTGAAAAGGAACTTGACCCGACCAAGATCGCAGAAAAGTTTCTAGAAGCATTAAGAAAAAACCCAAGCATTAGAGAGCAGTTCTTAGAATTAATAGAACCAGGAGCTTATGTCAAACGGGATGAGCTCGCAGAAGTAATGCAAGAGATTAAACAACTGCGTGTAGAAAATGTTGAACGGTACGAGGCAATGGATAGACGATTTGAAGAGGTATTCAAACGTTTTGAGAACATGGATAGACGATTTGAAGCCACACAAAAACAGATGGATGAACGCTTCGAAACAATGCAAAAACAGATGGACAGACGATTTGAAGAGGTATTCAAACGTTTTGAGAACGTGGATAGACGATTTGAAGAGGTATTCAAACGTTTTGAGAACGTGGATAGACGATTTGAAGAGGTGTTCCAACGCTTTGATGATCTTTCTCTGGCCTTAGGTCATGATTTTGAGGAGTTTAATAGCTACTGGTTACAGACCTTTCTCATCGAGCAAGGCTATCCTAAGATAGATGTTAAGAAATATCATTTCGTGGACAATGACTATTCTGTGTTTCCGGATTCCAAGGATATTGAACTTGATCTGTTCAACGAAAAGCCATTAGTAGTCGGCGAGGTCACAGCATTCGTTCGCGGGATTGATAAGGTTAACGTATTCCTGAGAAAGGTCAAGTTCATTGAGAACCTCTTCAAATGCACTGCGGACTACAAGTTATTCATTACGTATGCAATAGATGCGGAAATAAGAGATGAGGCAGTCAAATTGTTGGAAGATAATGGAGTGATACTCATCACTATTCGCAGACATCCTCGTGACAGATGAAGCGTGTCATTGACTTGTGGATTTGTTTTCAGACACAACACGACGAGGAAAAATACGATACGTTTTGAAACAGTACATTTGCAATTTTCAATGAGGGACCATTACTTGTGAGAGAAATAATGCAATTACTCCGGAGGAGCGACAAAATCGGAGGATCAACGTAGAAGTAGAACCAGAACTTCATACTACCTTGTGGATGAGGGCACGTAGCAATCGATCATATCGGCGTACAACAGCATACCACCGGAACTGGATCTGGCGAATACCGGCTTACAATGATTTCAAGTAATCAATGACATCCAAGCCATAGGCATATTTGACTCCGGACGTGAGCGGGCACCAGTGCGGCAACAGGACAGTATTGCATACAGTGATCTCCAAATCCGCATCGTTGTCCAGCTGCTGAGCAAATAGACCCCATGTGATACATTGGTTGTCAAATAGTATCTCGTACTGTCCGTCAGTATAACTGAATACATCAGAAGAAGAGAGACCTCCCTTTTGGTTTAGGAACAGAACCAGATCGCCATAGCTGGTCTCCCATGTAGCATACTCCTTACAGAAGATCATTGCATCATCATAACCGTCCTTGTCACAGTCCATGACGACGAGCCGTGAATAGACGCGGATGTAAGGGTAGTGCGTTCCGTTAGGATTGGAGATTCCACTCAACTCGTAGCCTGTACCGTTGGGGATCAGAGAGATGACTCCGGAGTACGGATAGGAGGCGGAGTTGTTCGAGTTAAAACCAAAGACCACTGATTCCTTGCCATTAGTCGGGTCGCCATCAAGGTTTGCAGCCTTCGCATCCATCACTGATGCATCATCGATCCAGAATGTCTGAATCTCTTCAAAGAGAAAATCTATGCTCAAATTCAAGACCCTACGATACAAAGTGATCCTTGCACGGATGATGGTCTCACCATCTGTATAGGCACCACCGACAACCAAGTCCATGTTATTATCACTGTCAAGATGAATTGGCACAACTCCAGGCGAGTATACGCCGGTCGCACCAGTCACCTCATCAGGACGCCAGACCATCTCTTCAATGCCCTGCCCGGTCTGAACATAGAATCGTTTCACGTAGAAGGGATCGGACAAGTACGGAATCGAACCGGTGATGTTCTCTGTGACATAGGTATAGTTGACCGATTCGAATCCATTGTCGGGCTGTTCCAACAGGAAGACTCGTGCACCATTTCCACCAGCCACTTTAGTCATTGTCGGGACAATGATGTCCATCTTATCATTGGAGAGCGAACGGAACTTGGGATCGGCAGGTACTGGAATACAATTGGAGATACCCGTGCTTGTGATGTTTTCGCCCCATGCGCCCCACACAAGAGGCTGCGGCTCGGGATTGGGACTATTTGGGTCCAGGTAGATGATTCCGGGGAACGCTCTTCGCGTTGTACCAATATGATTGGCCGGATAGTACACGGCATCCATCGCAGTTATGATCTCAGGATAGCCGTCCGCATCAACATCGGCAGAGATGAATCCCTTTGTTGGCCATGCGCCAACGTTATCGGGATCAAACTGAGAATGGATCGGATAGCGACTCCACGAATCACCATCCTTGTAATTGACAAAGATACCAGGATGCCCATGATGATATCCTGCGACTGTGACAATATCGCTGGTTCCAAGGAAATCACCAGAGAGCGCGACTTGGTAGCAGTCGAATATGTCATCGGAATAATGACCTGTGCTGATCACTTTCCAAGAGGCGGGAAATTCATTAAAATAATCATGCGAAACAAAACAGGGATAGAGATAGATTCCGACAATCATTACGATAATGGAAACCGATATGACAATACTGACCTTCTTTTTTGATAGGCGGCGCATAAAGGAAGACTCCTTTGTTTAATAAACTGCCTAATATTATAACTCTTCTGACAAAATTGACGACCCCACTTTTCAAAGATATATAGCCCAAGACAGTTTAACTATCAGGAAACTATCAGAATAGAAGATAAAATATACAATCTACTGGGTGTCAATAATGGATCTGAGTCTATTTCTCGTGGGACTGGGCCTGTCAACAGGATTTGTACTCATCACGATCATCTTCTGGCTAAGAGAACGGAAGACCGGTCGAAAGGTCTACTTTCTCAAAGAAGCAACGGCACTTGGGACGCTGACGGGAATTGCCAATCTCATGAAGGCAGGTCCCGAGGTTGATGTTTTTGGTCTTGGTCCAGATCTGCTTCAATGGTTCGTGCTGACATCATGGAGCATTGTCTTCGGCATGCTCGGATTCTTCTTCCTCAGCATGCGACATGAGAGTCCCCCATGGAAACAGGTCTCACTTGCAGTTGCGCTCGGCGTGACCGAATTGACTGCGGGTCTTGCAACACTCCCCAATCCGGTACCCGCAGGAAATCCATTATACTTGACGTGGAAAGTATGCTTCTCACTCCTTGGCCTGTATATCTTCAGTTATGGGGCAAAGGTGTACATTGACGCCCAACGTAGAAGGCCCGAGATCAGAAGCCTGCTCATGAGTCTCGCATTATCCATTGTTGCAGTATCGTATCTTCCTGTGATATTGACCTATGATCTCCCGAACTATCTTGGTATCCAGCTCATCCCCGGCATCAACACGGAAACTGCGACAGACTATGTGCGCATCGTGACTCTGATAATCATCGTCCTTACTCTTCTCTCAGACATGGAGTACTTCTACAGGATTCCAACTGAACTCTATGCGATCTCGGTTGTTGCGGAGTCGGGAATCAGCCTCTATAGTTATGGTGACGAGAACGTTGACATTGATCCGAATCTCTTGGCCTCCGCACTGACAGCGATCTCGGTTGTAGTAAAAGAGTCATCAGGGAGCACCAAGCCGCTCAGAAGAATTGCTACCGGTGATAGGATCATTCTGGTCGTGAGCAAACCGGAACAGGAGTTCTCTGTGACTGCACTGGCTGAACGATCCTCCCTTGTACTGGTCCGTTCACTTCAGGTCTTTGCGGACTTCATCTCCGAAGAGATAGGGGACACACTAGCTACGGACACGATCTTGGCGCTCGATAAGAAGAAGATAGATGGACTTGTCTTCCGTGCATTTCCGTTTCTAAAAGTAAGCAGAAGCAAATAGATCCAACCAAAGCTCTGGGTCTTGTCGAAGATAGGCCGTGGACATAGACAATTGGCCAGATTGCATCTCACACCTCAAGAGCGTATAATGAAAACTACAATGAGAAAGATTGGAATCGGCAGACAGAAAAATGCCAGCGAACGATATTTCAACAGAGCAAGGTGAGTAGCAGCTTGCAATCAGGTCGGTAGATAGTCATGGTCAAGAAACTGACACCCATGCAGAGGCAGTACCTTGAACTCAAGCGTCAGTACCCCGACAGCATTCTGATGTTTCGCCTTGGGGACTTTTACGAGATGTTCAACGAGGATGCAAAGACAGCAAGCAAGATCCTCGATATAGTCCTGACCGCACGAGGAGAGGGCGTAGAAAAATGGCCGATGTGTGGAGTCCCCTACCATGCTGTAGATAGTTATGTGGCCAAGCTCATTCAGGCAGGCTGTACAGTGGCCATTGCTGAACAGGTCGAAGATCCCTCTCAGGCGCGGGGAATAGTCAGACGCGAGATCGTCCGCCTGATCACTCCGGGGACCGTTGTCGAGGCGTCCATGCTTGAGGATGCCACCAATAACTTCCTCGTTGCACTTGTCACACATGAAGGGCGTGTTGGAATCGCCGCGGTCGATGTGTCAACTGGGGAGTTCTTGACCACTGAGTTCAAGGCCGACCTTACAGATGATCGAGTGATGACAGAACTCACAAGGCTGAGTCCTGCTGAGATTCTTCTCCCCGACTCCATAGTCAAGGAAAAACGGCTCAAGGAAGAACTGGAACGGATGGGCACAAAGATCACTCCGAGAAATGACTTTGACTTCTCGACCAGAGCCGCGGAACAACGGATCCTCCAGACCTTCAATGTCGCCACACTCGAAGGGTATGGAATTGCTGGCTGGCCAGCAGCACTTGGTGCAGTTGGAGCGATCATGACGTACCTCCAAGATGTTCACAAAGAGAACACGGTCATGATCTCGGGTATCAGAACATACTCTGTCGAATCACACATGATAGTGGATGCCACCACACAGAGGAATCTGGAACTCATCAAGAACGCACGTGATGGCAGCCCAAGAGGCACTCTACTCAGCGTGCTCTCAAAGACCACAACCCCCATGGGCAAGCGCCTCATCAAGCGATGGATACTGCAACCGCTCCTCAGTATTGAAGAGATCAAACGACGACATGATGCAGTAGAGGACCTCGCCCGTTCGGCGGCAGTGCGCAGGAAGATCATGGAGAGCCTTAGACCACTGGGAGACCTCGAACGGATCACCAGTCGTATCCTCTTTGGCACGGCGGGAGCAAGGGAGCTGGTGGCACTTCGTGAGGCACTCGGCCGATTACCTGCGGTGAAGACATCGCTGGCCAGCAGTGGAGCAGACCTACTGATCGAGTCTACAAATAGTATCGACCCGCTTGAAGAACTACGGGAGACCCTGACCCGGTCGATCGTTGACGACCCGCCAGTGACTGTGAGAGAGGGCGGCATGATCCGACGTGGGTACTCGAAGGACCTTGATGAACTCAAGCAGAGTATCGCCGAGGACAAGAAATGGATCGCGTCACTTCAGGCGAGGGAACGCCAACGGACCGGGATCAAGTCATTGAAGGTGGGCTACACCAAAGTATTCGGGTACTATATCGAGGTCACGAAGGCAAACCTCCGAATGGTCCCTGATGATTACGAACGGAAGCAGACCTTGGTTAATGCGGAGAGGTTCATCACACCGGAGCTCAAGAAGCGTGAGGCTGCTGTGCTCTCAGGAGAAGAACGGATAAACCGCCTTGAGTTCGAGATCTTTGAGAGCCTGCGAGAGAAGGTAAAGGAGAAGGCGGACATCCTTCGCAGGAACGCTGGAGCCGTGGCGGTCATAGATGTTCTAGCCTGCCTTGCTGATGTGGCTGTCACTCGACGCTATGTGCGACCCACCATGACCGATGGGACTGCAATCAAGATCATAGATGGCCGACATCCGTCTCTGGAGATGATCCTCGGGCCAAATGAGTTTGTACCCAACAGCCTAGAGATCGGAGATGGTGGAAAGACGCTCATTATCGTCACGGGGCCAAATATGGCGGGAAAGAGTACCTATATGCGTCAGGCGGCACTCATCGTCCTGCTCGCTCAGATGGGGGCCTTCGTCCCTGCCAAGTCCGCAGAGATAGGTCTCGTGGATCGCATCTTTACCCGAGTCGGTGCATTCGATGATCTCACGGCGCGACAGTCCACCTTCATGGTGGAGATGGTGGAGACCGCCAACATACTCAACAATGCAACAGAGAGAAGCCTCGTCATTCTGGATGAGATCGGTCGTGGAACATCCACCTTTGATGGCATGGCACTCGCATGGGCTGTCGCCGAGCAGATCGTTCAGATGAAGACCCGAACGCTCTTTGCTACGCACTTTCATCAGTTGACAGATATGGCCAATCTCTATCACGGGGTCAAGAACGTACACACACTTGCACGTGAAACCGGTAATCGAATCGTATTCCTTCACAAGGTAGTCGATGGTGGGACTGACAAGAGCTATGGGGTACACGTTGCAGCACTGGCGGGTGTCCCCGAACCTGTGGTTCAACGGGCAAAAGAGATACTGCAACAACTCGAACAACAGAATGTTGTGAACCTGAGCGAGGCAACGGATGTACCGGAAAAGACGGCACAGACCACTCTTGAGGCGCTCGTCATTGATGATCCCATCGTGGATCAGATTCGCCACATGGATCTTGACCGGACCACCCCGATTGATGCGCTGCTTGCATTAAAAGAGATGCAAGATGAGATCCGTAAACGATAGACCTTGAAACACGTCTTTGGAATTAACGGGTCTTAATTCTGAAATGACCTTCAGTTCGTTCCAGATTTGGAATGGAAAACTCTCGATTAGCCCAACATCTCAAACAATCAAATTTTGTTCCAAGATTTAAAATATCAAAAATCACCTAACGAATTTATTGGGAATATCTCCTTAGAAGAGGTGAACAATACTCATTGCTGTATCAAAATGCAACAAGATCGAAAATGCAGAAAGATGAAATCTATGTTAAACAAAAAAGAGAATCCGGATGACATGAAAAATGAAAACAATTGACGAGATAAAGGAGATCATTCATCTACACTGGACCGAACTTGAGAAAAAATACAAAGTCAAGAAGATGGCGATCTTCGGTTCATATGCTCGTGGCGAACAAAACAAAGAGAGCGACTTGGATATCCTCGTGGAGTTCAGTGAGCCCGTAGGATTTCTCTTCTTTCACCTTGCAGATTATTTGGAGGAGATACATGGTATCCAAGTGGATTTAGTGACTCCAGATGCAGTAAAACCAAATAGACGGAGATTCATCACGGAGAATTTGATCCATCTCTAAAAGAGAACGAATATTATTTATTGAAAATGTTTTAGATGTGATTAATTTGCATAAAAATAGTCTGGGACATAGTTTTCGAGGATTTCAAAGATGATAGAAAACGGTTGATGCGCTGAAGATAGTTGTACGTATGAACAAGCATATACAAATCAAGGCTATAGAGAATAATCACATCGAACACCAATCGGTTTTCAGTTTCCCTTGAAGCCATAATTAGCATACCGAAGGATAATTATTCGTGAGGACTATATTGATTTAGTGGATCTGCAAACTATGAGGCTTACAAGGGTCATTGCGCATGACTTCAAATGCTTTAAAAAAATTGATGTCAAGATGGATAACTTGACAGTCCTCGTCGGCCCCAATGCATCAGGAAAAAGCAGCTTCATCGACATTTTTGCATTTGTATCCAATGCCCTCTCTGAGAGCCTAAGACTTGCCATTAGATCACGTGGGGGATATCCGTCCATAGTAAGAGCTCAAGGCGGAGGTAGAAGACCTCAAGATATTATGATAGAACTAGAACTTGAGAGCGTCTCGAAAACAAAATATCGGTATGGCATCGAAATCGGTACAACTTCAGAATATGAATTTATTGTGAAAAGTGAATGGCTGACAAAATACTTGTCAGATGAAGAACACTATCTATTTCATTCCGAAAATGGAGAATGGGTGGTCGCACCTTCAGAAGGAAAATTCAGACCACCGAAGATAGATCTTGCAATTTCAAAACTGTCAGAAGATACCGAAATCCATTCAGTCCACGAGTTTCTCCAGAATATGTTTGTCTATCGAATACATCCTGACCTTCTTAGACGACCTCAGAAAACTCAGGCCTCAGAACGATTGAAAGGTGACGGCTCAAACATAGCAAGCATACTTCTCCGAATGACTGACGAAGAATCTCCACTTCTTAAAGAGATGCTTTCAGATTTGAAGGCGTTGATTCCAGAAATAGAGGACATTGCAGTCAACCAAGTAACAGGATATCCGGTAATATTCTTGAAGCATAAGATAGATGACAAAGAATTCTACTTGGATCTGAGCCAAGAATCTGACGGAACCATCAGAATAATCGGACTGCTTACAGCGATATATCAGGACCCACCGCCAACAGTACTAGGTATAGAAGAACCAGAGATAGCAGTACATCCCAAGATCATGGCAGCACTTGCAGAGATTTTGGATGAAACAAGTGATAATATGCAGGTGATTCTTACAACTCACAGCCCCGAGCTCATGAATAGATTTCCAATCGATACAATACGTGTTGTCGAGAAACAGGATGGTGTGGCTCATATTGGGACCATCAATAAAAAACAACGTAAGATTATCGAACAACGTTTGTATGAGATAGGGGAGTTACTGCTAATTGACGATTTGAAAAGAACAACATGAACGTGGCACAGTAATCATCTCATGAAAATAACTCGTATAATATCTGAGGCATAAGACATGCATCAAGTTTGTATTCTAGAGAATCAAGGTTAGTTTGAGTAGTATCCTACTGATGAACCGAAGACAAGTCATTCACACGAACGAGGACAGTTCTATCAAGCAATGTCATCATAAATCTCAATTCTTCGAACGGTTCCGATCACTTCTCCTAGGTCAGGAGGGTTTGCAAGATGATGAAGTAAGCGTGAAGTTGCTTTTTCAGCGGTCAAGACGACCAATTGGATCGTCCCTTTGCCATTAATATTAAATCGGACAGTATCACCATCATTTAGTCTGAGCCTCTCTCGAATTACTCTTGGAATGTATGGTTTTTCATTGTGATACCGCGCCTCATACATTTTAGCCACATGCCAATCAATACGGCCAATAAAATAAGGTTTTAGTATAAAAAACAAGAACTAGGATAAATCCTACTGCTCTGAAATAAGGGGCAAAAAAGGAAACATACATTGATGGCTCTATTAAGATAAAAATTGAAAGACCTAGAAGCGCATAAAGAGGTTTCAGCGAGTCGATGGAGAGATCATCCAAATTATCGCATGTCGCAATGCTTAATTGATAGGTTGTCGTGCCAGCAGTTGAAAGACCCATCTGGAGACCTCTCCCTGTGAAACCGATCATTGCACCGTCAATACTGTCTGCCAACTTTGCCCGACTTGAAGAGGACGTGCTGGCCGCCGTGCGAGGCGGTGCAGGAGCACTGCATTGCGACATCATGGATGGAACGTTCGTTCCGAACATATCGTTTGGTCCATTGATTGTCAAGACACTCGATGAGATCACAGATGTAATGCTTGATGTCCATCTGATGATTGTCAACCCGGACAAGTACATCCCCAAGTTCATTGAGGCAGGAGCGGACCTGATCTATCCTCATGTCGAGGCTCCCTTCGATATCTACCGGACAGTCCAGTTGATCGCGGACCTTGGTGTCCGACCGGGACTGACATTAAACCCGGGAACACCACTTGAGACCGTCAGGCCACTATTAGACTATCTGGACACGGTACTGATCATGAGCGTCTGCCCGGGCTTTGGAGGTCAGAAGTTCATTCCATCAGCGCTCGACAGAATTCGAAGACTGCGTGAGTTTCTCGATGAAGAGAAACCGGACGTGGTGATCGCTGTCGATGGTGGAGTGTCAAAAGACAATATTGTGGGCCTCTACAAAGCGGGAGTACGACATTTTGTTGCGGGCTCCGCGGTATTCAAGACTGAGGACATAGAGCAGACGGTCAGGGAGATGAGGATGCAGGTAGAGGGACTGGAGTGAGGTACGATGAAGTTCTTCATAGACACAGCAAATGTTGATGCGATTCGCAGAGCACACGAGAGAGGCATGGTCGATGGTGTGACCACGAACCCGACTCTCGTCGCAAGAGAGGGCCGCGATTTCAGACAGATCGTTAATGAGATCGCCTCCTTTGTCAAGGGACCCATCAGTCTCGAAGTAGTGAGTGAAGATGCCGAGGGCATGATGAAAGAGGCCCGCGAACTCAATACGTGGATCGATAATGCAGCGATCAAGATACCGATGACATGGGAAGGTCTCAAGGCCGTACGGATGTGCGCAGACGAGGGCATCAAGACCAATGTGACCCTTGTCTTCAGCCCGAACCAAGCACTCCTTGCTGCAAAGGCAGGCGCCACATTTGTCTCGCCGTTCATCGGCAGGCTGGATGATGTCGGCCACACAGGAATGGAGATAGTCGAGTCAATCGTTCAGATCTACAGTAACTACGGATTCGACACAGAGGTCATCGTGGCAAGTATTCGACATCCGGTTCACGTTTATGAGGCGGCAATGATCGGAGCGGACATCGCCACAATCCCACCAGCGGTTCTTGACAAGATGGTGAACCACCCACTCACTGATGTGGGAATCAAGAGATTTCTGGCGGACTGGGAAAAGGTCAAGAAAAAGTAAGTTGCCAGAAAAAGTAGACCATTATAAATAATGCAGTACACACCGAAAGAATTTCGTCGCTCGATTAGATAGCGATATATGGACTGGCGAATTATTCTACGATGAGTGCCACAAATGAAAATTGAAGCCGACCTCGTTGTCTTTAATGGCAACGTCATCACCATGGACTCCAGTAATCCCACCGCCACAGCGATAGCAATCAAGAATTTCAAGTTCCTGCTGGTGGGTTCGGACAATGATGTCATCGACCTACTCCAGTCGGCAAAACGGGTCATTGATCTTGGTGGCAAGACAGTCGTCCCCGGCTTTGTCGATGCTCACACTCATATCACAAGCGCGGGTCTCCGCAGAACACAGGTCAATCTCTCTAAGACCACCTCACTCCAAGAAGTCAAGGCTGCACTTGAAGAGGTAGCAAGAGAGAAGGCACCAGGAGCATGGATTCTAGGATATGGATGGGACGAGAGCAAATGGGCAAAGAGAGAGTACCCTACTGCAAAAGATCTGGATGAGGTCTCGACCCAGCACCCCATTGCCATAAAAAGAATAGATGAACATCTGACATCTGCAAATACACTTGCCATAGAGAAATTTGGTGTCCCGCTGGACCAAGAGGGCGTGCTCAAGGATCGCAAGGGGCGACCAATCGGCGTCTTCAAGGACGTTCCAGACCTCTATCGCAAGATCCAACCGTCACAGAGTGAGATGAAAGCAGCAGTAATATCTGGCGCTCGAATTGCCACCTTTCACGGAATCACCACGGTCGTCGATAACACTCGACCGGAATTTATCAGACAGATTGCCGAGTGCGAACGAGACCAATCACTCACTGTTCGCTTCATCCCTAATCCTCCCGCTGATACCATGAAACATATGATCGGCCTCGGTCTCACCTCCGGCCTTGGAGGGCCCATGTTTCGAATTGGGGGCGTCAAGAGTTTCATTGATGGATCCATTGGTGCCAGAACTGCGGCCCTCTTTGAAGACTACACCGATGAGAGAGGCAATAAGGGCAAGCTGTTCACTGAAGAGAAGAAGTTCGCCCGATTCGTCAAGAAGGCAATCGATAACGGAATCCAGACCGTCACTCATGCCATAGGTGATCGCGCAATAGAACTCTTGCTCAATGCCTTTGAGAGCCTTGATGAGAAAAGATTGGCACTTGTCCGGACCAGACGCCATAGGATCGAACATGCCGAGATGATGAACACCGAACAGATCAGACGAGCTGTGGCCCTTGGACTGATCCTGTCAATGCAACCCAATTTTGTGGGACAGTGGCAGGGGAAAGGAGGACTGTACGAGGAACGACTTGGAGAAGAGCGGACCTCTTGGATGAACATGTTCCGGGTGGCTCTGGATAATGGTGCACACCTCTGTTTTGGTTCGGATGGCATGCCCTATGGTCCACTCTATGGGATCTGGTCAGCAGTCGCGCACCCAAATCCGAGAGTGAAGATCTCCGTGGAAGAGGCTCTCAGATGTTATACTATGGAGGGAGCGTATTCCGTCTTCATGGAGCGTAACATTGGTAGCATCACCGTTGGCAAGAGAGCGGACTTTGTCGTTCTATCTGAGGACATCACTAAGGCGAAACCGGAACAGATACGCGAGATCCAAGTAGAGAATACCTTCGTCGGGGGAATCGAAGAGTTCTCTCAGGCAAGGAATAGAGGAATATAATCATAAAATATTGATAGCGAGGCTATTCAACATTTCAGATTGTGATAATCCCAGCACTTGCGTAAATAGCAGCGATACTTGCAAGCGATATGCTTCTACAATCCTTGGCGACCTAACATAATCGGACATAATAGAGCAACATATCTAATTTAATACGCTATTTTGCACTAAATTAAATTTGAGAGCTGTGTGAAAAGTCCACAGACATAGATCGTTCAAGTCAGAATGGATCCCGAAACGTTTTGGATTCGATCGCAAAATGGTGTTCATACTTCTCATGATCACTATTTCACTGACTTTTCACACAGAGCCTTAAATTTGCAAAGATTAAAATCCATCAATATCCTAACAAAAAGGAGAACAGATTCATAGATGTGGAAATGCTGCGTCAAACGTTTTACAAGAAAGGTTCAGAGATCCTGGCGGAATCACTACATCAAGATGTGATTTTGTTAAGGAAATCTCTGTTAGGAGAGAGAAAAACATGAAAACAGGAAAGTTTTATGTTATATTAATGGCCTTGCTGCTACTGATGCCTTCACTAATCAGTATTAATCCAATAAATCATACGACCAACAATTACATGACTACAAAACCAATGTCCCCTAAAGTCAAAGACATTCCATCAGTAGACACGGTCTCAGAAATAACACGAACGAACATTATGGAAAATCCCTCATTTGAGAGAACCACTATAAGAGGCACACCAATCGACTATTATTCCAGTGGAAGTGCATATGCACATACCAATTTCTCATACAAGGACGATGTCCATACCGGAGCTCAAGCAGCGTGCATTGAGGGTGAAGCCACCAATTCATCATCGAACTATGCATCATTTTACCAGTATATCTCTGGCAATCGATACTTGTCAGAGAGTCAAACACTTGATGCATACTACAACATCCAAAAGCCCGGCCCAATTGATAATGACGCATATACGTATATCCAAATTACAACTACAAACTCATCATATTATAGGATTTACGTGTACTATGTGATCAGTTATGGAACATTTGCTCCATCGAACTGGAGTAATAGTATTTACTTTATGTTGAATAGTACTCTGAATAGTTGGAATCACTTAACCAGAAATATCACTCAGGATTTGCTCAGTGCGATACCTAGCACAGCAACAGACCTGACAAGAAGGGTAGAGTCGGTCTATGTATCACTCACTTCATATACGGGTAACACGGAACGCATGTCTTCAATATTCGATGATTTTCGCATTCTTAATGGAACTGGCTACAACATACTAGCTAACAGTGGGTTTGAGAATACAAACCCGACCAATTGGAATGCGAACAATTATTCACCATCCCATATTGGAAGATCGGCAGATTGCACGGATGGGAAGAATGCATTGAACATAACCATTGCGTCCATTGGCCAAGGACACACGGGATATGCTTACACCCAAAGAGCTTTTTATAATACATATGATCAGTTCCTCCCGACAACAGAACAATCGGTCAAAATCGCATTTGATTGGAAATACTCAGACGTGTATAACGGTGGGGGGCAATATGCGTTTGCAGGGTTACGGCTCGTGAATGACACCGGGTCTTTTTATCTATACTATTTATTGGGGGCGGATAGGGATACATATGCATACTCAAATTCAACCACGGAGTTGTATTTTGAAGCCCAAAGTTTCGGAACAAGAGATCAATGGAACCATTTCTCACGGGATATATCTGCGGACCTAGCATCTATCGGATGGAAAAACGTTTCATTATATCGTGTCCAATTTTATACATATCTTGGGAATCACGCCAATTCCTCAGTCCAGTTGCTTGTTGATGCGGTAGAGGTCAAGGCCTACACCTTTGGAGACCCAGGGTTTGAGTCCATCTTTCGAGACACATCTTCAGATCGCATAGCGACATGGTATCGACAATCTGGTGATGCCTCAAGAGTGACTCGGTCAACAGACCGTCACTCTGGGGAGTATTCTGCAAATCTGACTGCGGAGAATAATCAGTATTCAAGCATTAGTCGGTTTAACTTCTTTACACCAGTTGATGCAGGATTGTATTTCGATGTCTCATGGAAAATCGTCTCAATGACATCTCCACCAACAGGTGACATCTATGCCAGAATTGGTTTGTATTTTGAGGGAGGCTACACGCTCTACTATTTCTTAGCAAAATCGGCTTCACTCACATTAACTAATGACAGCTACAACTCGTATATCAATGTCAAGAACTTCAACACGACAGGCACATGGTTTACAAATCACATGAACATCACAGATCATCTGAACGCCTCATTTGGAGAACATATATGGAATCTCACAGAGATACAGATCTGGGTGTATGCGTCCAGCGGAAACAAGATCGTGTTCTTGCTTGATGACATTGGTCTCGTCGATGTGATACCTCCAACTATCAGTTCGGTGTCGCACACCCCTGCTTCACCCATGTACTATGAGCCTGTTGAGGTCACTGTAAATGCACAGGATGATCGCGCCAGTGTGAAGACTGTCACAGTCTATTACCGGACAACTGGGTCATGGACTGCCCAACCCGCCAGTGAATCAGATGGTCATTACACCGCAACAATTCCAGCACAGGGCTATAACGCGACTGTAGAGTACTACGTGGAGGTCACGGATTGGTCAGGGAATAGTGTGATCGATAACAACGGTGGATCGTATTACTCCTACACAGTTGGAGATGATGTGAACCCAACTGTGTCATTGGACCACCCAGTAAATGGGACAACCGTGACAGGAGAGGCATGGCTCAATGTGACTGCTGATGATGCTGGAAGTGGAATAGACTATGTCGAGTTCAAGATAGACGGCGTATCTGTATACAATGACACAACAGCACCATTCGCCCTGTACTGGAACTCCAGAACTGTAAGTAACGGCTCAAGGACTCTGACCGTTGTGGCGCATGATGTTGCCGGTCACGTGTCTGAGGACTTTATTGTCATCAATGTACAGAATGACGTTGCTCCACCAGAACTGACCTATGCCATCATCAATCCTTCGGAGCCACAGTATGGGGAGGATGTCACAATCTCCGTTGGAGCTCTTGATGTGTCTGGTGTAGAGAATGTCACACTATTCTATCGCATGAATGGTGGCTCTTGGACCTCAGTACTCATGACCCAATCAGGAATTCTGTATAGCCATGTGATACCGGGACAACCTTATGGGACAGAGGTGGAATACTATATCGTTGCATACGACATCTATGGAACATCTGACTCCATAGGCTCCAGCTCGAACCCAAGAAGCTATACAGTGTCTGATCGAATCGCACCAGTCCTGAGCGTGAGTGGCCCATCAACCACCGAGCCAGTCATGGGAACCGTGGCATTCCAGGTCACAGCAAACGATCTTGGCAGCGGTATTGATCGAGTAGAGTTCAAGGTTGATGGAACTACTGTCGAGTCCAAGGCTGGTGGCACCTTCAACTGGAACACTCTTGACTTTGAGAACGGCAATTACACACTGACCTTTACTGCATATGATAATGCAGGCAACACAGTGACTTTCAGCATCGAATATCAGGTCCATAATCCGGTGGGCATTGAAGGAATTACAGCAAGCCTCTCGTCACTCATGGCTCAATACGGTTTCATCTTGGGTGCTGCTACTGTGGTCATCATTCTAGTAGTGATCAAGATCATTGCTAGGAAACGAGGCAGTGCGTAGAGAACGAATAATAGCTTGATGAGGTCTTTGTGCCTCATCAACTCTCCTTTTTATTTCATTAAGATCACATCAGCATAGATAAGGAACTGTGCCGTATTCCGATGCATTCAAGTTAAGAGCATACTATCTAATCTCAACGAGATGATTCATGTACAAGAGGTCTCAATAGTGGGTCGAATACGACGATTGAATGATAATCTGATAGCGCTTATCTCAGCAGGAGAAGTGATCGAGGGACCGTTCTCCGTGGTCAAGGAGCTCGTGGAGAACTCGTTGGATGCTGGTGCCACATCTATTGACATTGAGATCTCAGGGGGAGGAATTGATAGGATAGTCGTCTCTGATAATGGCAGCGGGATCTTACGCGAGGACTGTACGGTCTGCCTAGAGAGATATGCCACGAGCAAGATCGCAACACGAGAGGACATTGAAGGTATCAAGACATACGGGTTTCGGGGAGAGGCACTTGCAAGCATCTCAGCCATTGCAGACGTGAGAATTGTCACACGCGCAGAAGAGGAGACTGTTGGAACGGAGCTCATCGCGCCCGCAGGAGAACAGCCTACGATCAGGGAGACCTCACGACCCAGAGGCACGACCGTAGAGGTGAGCGATCTCTTTGCCCGAGTGCCTGCTAGAAGAAAGCACCTCGCCGGACCAAAGACTGAGGCACGGAGAGTCATGGATGTCGTCATGCGTCATGCGGCGGTCCGGAACGATATCGGCTTTCGACTCATCCGTGATGGAGAGGTCATCATTGACTGCCCGGCAGGACAGTCCCGCCAAGACAGGCTCACCTATCTGTGGGGGACCCAGATCTCGGGAATGCTCATCGAAGTCGACTACACTCTTGAAGACATCCGAGTCGAGGGAATCATCATACGCCCACCGATGTCGAGAGGAAGCCGAAATAGGGAATACTTCTCGATATTGAAGAGACCGATCGAAGACAATCGATTGAGTCGAGCTGTTGAGAGCGCATACTCTACGCTCCTGATGCGTGGGAGGTATCCTGCCTGTGTCTTGGACATAACGGTTGATGTGAATACTGTCGATGCCAACGTCCACCCGACAAAACGAGAGGTGAGAATCACGGACATGGATCATGTTGTGGAAGCGGTCCAGCTCGCGGTCATTCATGCCTTGCGACAGGACACACCACCTGAGACCACTGCCAGTCTTGAGGACTTCATCCCTGAACGGGACGGAATTCAATCTCACGAACCAATCCCTCAGAGAACAATCGCAGCAACTACCCCCATACCGCCTCCTCCAGTAAAGAGGCCAAAGGTACCAATTGAGAGCAGAGAACTCTTCGAACAGGAAGACTCCGCTCAGGAGCAACAGGAGACCCGGATTGATCCTCTGGGTGGTACGTTCAAGATCATAGGCCAGATACAGAATGTATACATCCTCCTCGAGTTTGATGATGCACTGGTCATTATTGATCAGCATGCCGCTCATGAGCGTGTGATGTACGAACGATTCCGTAAACAGGTCAATGAGGGGAAGGTCGTCGCCCAAGAGCTGTTAGAACCGCTCGTGCTCGAATTGAGTCCCGATGACACGGAACGGATTGCTGAACTGAAGGACTCGTTTGAGAGAGTGGGATTTTCGGTGGACATGTTTGGCACACGGGAGATCATCGTACAGACGGTACCCGACATTCTTGGACACCAGATCTCAGGGCGAGAGCTTCTTGGTCTCATGGATGAGATACTTGAGGTTGGAAGAGAGCAACCAGTTGATCACTTCATGGATGAACTGGTCAAGTTGACGGCGTGCCACAATGCGATTCGAGCAGGCCAAGCCCTGAACACAGAGGAGATTCGCAACCTTCTGGAAGAGATGGCTGAGACCCCAAATCGGTACAACTGCCCACATGGTAGACCGACTATGATCCGCATCACATATGACGAGCTGGAGCGCAGATTCAAACGAACAGTCTGACCGTTAGCTCGAACCAAAGTCCTTTTTATTCCGATTTCATCTTACAATATTTGGCCTACCAGGAAGTGTGAATCGGAATCAGCGCTCGTAGACCACCGATTCCGAAGAGAAGCAGTGAATCGCACAATCTTGATAGGCGAAGACAGACCTAAATACCATGCCTGAGAAAGAGTGACTATGCGGATATAATACTGTGACTGTCGAAGACTCGAAACCAAACACAATTCAAATCTGGGTCCCTTCAGAAAAACTTTCGGAGAGGATCAGAAGACTACGAGAACATTTCTACTCTTTTGCGACACGTTCTGAGACAACTCCCTAAGCTTGGGAATCCGATCTTGATCGATAGTAGAACTAATAGAGCGTTACTGACCAAGCACAAGAAGAACAAGTTCAAAGTCCAACAGGATGCATTCCATAAATTCTTGATCGAGATGATAGAGTCATATTTCACCTCCAAGTTAGGAGCCGGTTCGGAGTTCATCTCTCAGCTAAAGGCCGAGATCAAAGATATGACCGAACTCTTACCCAGACTTGTTCTGAGCGTATCTCGTTTGAGCCATGACGCAGGAACTTTAACTAATTTGTGGCAAAAGATCTCTAATAACGAGCAGCTCCAGATGTTAGACGACCTATTTGAGAGATTAAAAGAACATGACAGTATGGACGAGTTTGGATTCGTGCTAGCCAACTTTGTAAAAGAAAGCCATAACCGTTTGATATCCACACATCAAAGAGATACAGGAACAAGAAAAATGGAGACCTTACTTTTCAAAGCTCTCCAAGGCATAATGAATTCGGCTTCGTAAATGTAATGTGAAAGATATATAATTAATGTCAGCCCCATTTTTTGATAATAGCCCCTCGATTAAGTGCTTTTTGCTACTCGGGAGAGAAAGGCGAAGACTTTTACTATATAAAGTACATAAGAAATACGAGACCGGAACAATGGTCTCAGGGGTGGCGACTGTGAGCACCACCTGGTTCATAGCAAAAGAATACCTAAAGAGATTAGACGTATCATTTGAAGAGAGAGGACGGAAGACATTCAGTCTGTACCCTGTTGGCAAGACCAAGACCGAAGAGATAGAGGTCTTCCCGGGGACAAATTGGATCACGTTGACGACTCGGCTTCTGAATCTATCAGAAGTTCCGGAAAAGAAGAGAAAGGATGTCTACGAGAAGCTCCTGCGAATCAACGCCACGTTAGTCGAGATTAGTTTTGGCGTGGATAAGAAGAACTGTTTGACTCTGCGAAATGCGATCCCGGTGACAGGAATCTCATATGATGCATTTAGTGCGGTCTATGAGGCGCACATCAATGGAATCAAATTATTCCAGAAGAAACTGCTCTCTCAACTATTGTGATGAGAGCCAAGTCGAATTGAACTGAAAATGCCAGAGTAGAGTTGTAGAACCGCAGACTCGTAAGAAGACGAGTTCGTGCAATATGTGCTGTCAATGTGTTTTTCGTGGCGTAGCCATGTAGAGGAAGCGATTGGCCAGTCCTTAAATGAAAACGACGAAAACAACAACTGCCAGAACTGTATTTTAAAAAAAGAGAGGGGAGAAGAGGGAAGACCCTCTTCAGTAGTCTATCGTCGGCGTTTGGATACTAACACTACGAGGATCACTACGACAACTGCAATGCCACCCACCATGATCAGCATTTCCGAGTTGATCTCAGGGCCACCGCCCGTATATGGTGGATTGGTCGTGGTGGTTGCCACCATGCCCTTACCAACAACATAGGTCAGAACCATGGACTCATAGCTACCTGAGGGTGTAGATACTAACACCTTGAAGTAGACCTGAGTGTCCTCGTCAAATGGCGGAATAGTGCCAGCCCAAGTGTTGCCGTTCTCGTTCCACATAGACCCCGAGTTCCAGTTCGCGTCATCGGTACTATAGAGGAGAGAGACCTCGTTGATCTGCTCGCTCGTATAGATGTCACCACGAACCGTCACTGAGTCACTGGATGTAGGAACGGCAGGCTCGATGCTGAAGGCACCGAAGGTCACTGGTCCAAGACCACCCTGGACACCAGAGGCGGACACGTAGCTGACAAAGACCGGGTCCTGATTGACGCTAAAGCCTTCCCACTCGGGGAAGCCAATAGTCACCATGTACATGCTTGAACTAAAGCTCCAAGCAGTTGCGGACTTGCCCGAGTCTGACTCGAAGGCCGTTCGGAAAGTACCCAATGGGGTCGTGTAGCTGAGAACATCGTACGGAGCAGTGAGGTTCTTGCCCCAGTCATAGGTGACGCCACCCATGATCATCTCAGCAAAACGGGCACCTGAGGTCTCAAGGTCAAACCTGTCCGAACTCACAGTGCTCTCGCTGTCGGCAAAGGTGCCGTTCGCCTTGAAGGCAAAGTCGGACATGCGGACCTCGGAGAAGTAGTTGAGTGCAAGACTGCGGTTCTCGAGATTATCTCTGCCACCAAGCAGATCCACATCCCAATTTCCGACGTAGTTATCCACCTTGATCCGTGCCTGATTATTGATGTCGCTGGAAGAAACAGTACCTTGGAAGTGTACTAGAAATGACAGCTCGTCGATAGTAATCTTGGTCGGTCGCTCGTCAAAGGTCCTCATGTCGGTACCAGTGACTAGACTGTCATACCAGCCCCAGTAACCATAGGAGGTGAATGGGAAGACAGTTCCGTTGACATTATGGAATGTGACGCCCCATGTCACCTCATTGGTGAGATTGAGGTTCAACCAGCCAGAGGCATTGAGATTACCATAGGCCTCGCCAGGAGTGACAAAGCTCACCGACTCCACGGAGTCAGGAATGAGGAAGTGTGTCAGCTCACTATTTGATGGATTGTTGACATCAACGGACATGACACTATCATTGTTCGTGTCCTTCCAGAGCATGAGGCCACTGTATTCATAGTGAAGACCAATGTCTAGCCAGTGATCGACATCGCCAACCATGGTCGAAGTCCCATAATTCTGGTCAATACCAAAGCTGAGCCATGTCCAAGTCTGACCACCCTGATCGATCCAGTCCCAACCATTCGCTTGAGCCTGTGCAAGAATATCCGCCCAGGTCATATTCTGAGCCATCCATGCAACACCCCAATATCCAGCTCGTGGAGTATCATCGCTGAACATCAGTGTGTCCTTGATGATGTCCATGTCAGTGGAATTCACTCTCGTGAAGTCGGCTGCATGATACCAGTAGAAGGACTGACTCCATGTGTAGTTCCAAGTGAAGGTATCTACACCCAGCCACGAGTTGACATGCATCTCGTCACCATAAGCAGTACCGTTGGGATCCCAAGTGAGCCAGACATCCATGTGGTCCCATGAATGGGTCCAACTATCTGTCGATTCGTACTCCTCAAGGATGTAGTACTGATCACTAGTGGTCTCGAAGTCCCCATCAAGATCCAGTGCGCCATTGGTCGGATCAATTGCCCAGTTCTTAAAGTCCCACATTCCCCATGCGGGTATACCTATGACAACAGAATCAAAGTTCTTGTAGACAGCACTATCGATTGGTTCAGGACCGTACACATATGCATGACCCCAAACGTATCTCAAGCGTCGAATAGGTTCTATGTGAGAGGTGGCGTTTACCAGACTACCCTTGTAATAAAATTGGTAGATGGGGTGGTCATTACTAAGATAGACTTCGGCAGATGATGTGCCATTCACGATTCGAAGTTGGGTATTGATATACGCATTGTCATGAACAACATACGTCTGATTATTGAAGTCAATCACCGTGTGCGATGCATTCTCATATGCTATTGCATGTGAGATGACCAATACTGGAAGAGATCGATAATTGGTTCCAAGTTCGATCTCGCTGCCATTTAGTGCAATATAGAAGTACACAGTATAATTGTCCTGTTGGCGACTATAGGGATAGTTGAACCAAGAGTAGAACTGCGTACCATCGAGATCCATCAGATAGACATTCACCAGATTGGTCTCATTCACAAGCCAATAGGTGCCATTGAGAAGGTGATAGAGATAGCAATTGTTAGGTGCACTCCAATTTAGAGGCTGACCATACTCGTTGCTATAGTACTCAACGGTCTCAAGTGGACTGAACATCTGATTTCCACTAAAAGTACCAACTTCAGCAGTACTACTACTGACAGTCGGATTCCATGCAATTGTGCCATTAGCGATAATGACTCTCTGGAATGACTCGACCACTTCATAGGTTGTCCCATTGATAATAGTATACAAGAGTGAGTCATTGTATTTGTGGACAGGATAGAACGTACCGTTATAGACCAGTGATCTGGTCGAGGGTACCTTTCCGCCCTCCGAGATCAGATGGTCGAGATCGTACTCGTCAGCAGACGCAGCACCAGGATAGGGCATCTCGTGTATGAGACCATTCCCATCTTCATAGTACCAGAAACGGTCTATATTCCAAGACACCAATATCACTGCGTCACCATCATACTGTCCAATGTAATACACTTCAGACCAGCTGACAAACTGCCAAGAGCCTTCGATGTACATCATGTACCGATCTGTCACTGAGTCATGCTGCAACTGGTAGAGAATACCGTCAACATCCATGATGAAGTAGGTTGACGCAGCACTATCCCACCAATACTCACTGATATTGAGTAGACCATTGTTACCATAGCGGACATACTTGTAATTGGTCATATTATCCGGAGTCACAAAGTCGTAAGGTGTGATGTTGACCGAGGGACCCGAATATTCCCAATCGCCTTGGTGAAGGCCTCCGTAAATATCAATCCAGTAGTAATAGCCGCCACTATCGTTGCCATCCCACCAACGGTCCCAGTCCTGAGCCGTTAGGAAGGTGTCACCGTTACTGACGGTCACATTGTAGATCCAGATACCCTCAGTATAGGTCACCGGGAGCCTAGTGCCATTGACCAGCTCATAGTAGTAGTAATTCTGAGAGGTGATAGGATCATAGTGGTCATAGAAAAACAGACGCTTGACATCTTTTTGCATTCCGGGATCAAAGATGGTCGTCACCTGAATTGGTATCTTTTCATTATTAATGAGAACAAATGGTGCCTCACGACCCATCATAAATGCAGAACCTAGTGTACCGTTAACGAAGTTGTACGCCAATTGATTTTCAAAATTCTGATCGACATAGATCAATGATTCTTGATAATCAAAGCTGTAGACTGGCTCCATGCCCCATGAATACACAGGATGCAGGCCCCAGATACTATCATAGTCTTCATGCCATGTGTTATTCATGAAGGAGAAGTCCCACCAGTATGTGGTGTCGGGAACTGCGTCGCTCATATTTACAAAGAAGGAGACATACAAGTTGCCGTCCTCAGTCCACTTGGTGAAGTTCTCAGTTGTACAGAATGGCGATGTGACTTCGGTATTAGGACCACGTTCGGGGATCCATTCCGTTTGCCATTCACCAGTCTGCTGGTTGAAGAACCAAGTGGTCCACACCCAGCCTTCGATCTCGCCCCATTCCCATATTTGGTAGGCACCAAAGACATACTCGGTCGCGCCGGATGTCGCATTGTATACTTTATGCCAGCCTGTCTTGTTGACAAGAACATAGTCCCAATGAGTACCATATGTGAGGTTGGTCAAGGTGGTGTAGTTATACGCCGTCAGCGTCGGGCTGCCGTCCATAGCATAATTGATCTCGTATGAGAGAGAAGACCATGTTGTCTCGTTTTCGGACCAAGTACCGTCGTATGCCTTGAGCCGTAAGAACGCAGCATCAATATCATCAGCGATCGAGCTGCCGCCCTGTAGTTCGGCCTTCACTTGGAAGTATTGGCCCTTGTCAACTTGGAAGGTCCAACCTGAGGGATTCTTTCCATCAGCTGTGAGAAGCCACGCGATCGTCACAGGGCTCTCAATTGCGACCTGTCGGGCCATATTGAATTCGGCCTCGGTCTGTAGAGGATTACCTCCCCATGTTGCCGGACCCCAGTGATTGCCCTTGACATCAAAGACGTCAGCCCAAAAATTCACCGAGTTATAGCGATTGGTCGGGGGCATCTTGTCTGTGAAGTGCCCAACAAGATCAACCACCAACTGGTTATTGATCTCACGTGCTATGCACCGAGAGAAATTAAGTTCGAAGAACTTTGGAATATCAGTGGGATAGGGTTCTGTCACGATAAGGTCGCGTTCATCCACGCCATCAACATAGTGGTCAAGGGGATAGCCCCAGACAGTGTACCCATATTGCTCAGTCCAGTTACCGGAGCTCACATTATAGCTATAGTAAGCCATTGAGGGGACCCATTGAGTCTCATTATAGAGCACGGGTTCATTTTGACCACTTGTCGCATTCCATTCCCATGTCAGGCGGGTGACATTCACACCCTTTGCAGTATTGAACTCGGTTCGTTGTAACTCCTCATGGACGCCATAGATCCACTCATACGTTGTGACCACAGCAGAGGCATTCCAGACATAGGTATGCATTACGTGATCATATTCCCAACCACCAGTAGTGATGATGGGAGCCAGATAATCAGAAGTCACATTCACAAGGGTGTCAATACCCTCTGGTAACGGTAGGGTGAGACGAACAATACCCGGATCCGTACCTGTAACATTAAAGCGCATGATAAAATCGCCGTTTCTGCTCACTGAATAGATAGTATCACCTGAGAGACCCAGCTTCTGTAACGTAAACGAACCACCAAAGGAGATAGCCATCGCCGCAGATGGTGGTAGTACAAGTGAGATCCCTCTAAATTGCCAACCAGTATTGTACCCATCTTGGCGATAGTTGTTGTAATCTGTGTCCATTATGTACATGTCCAATGTATACATTCCCACAGGGGCGTCTTCGGTAAAGCGTACAACAAAACTAACATAATCGTTCATCGTATCATTGTGGTATGAACTGCTATTTGAATCGATAATCACAAATGAGGGGGCTGGAGGCTCGGGAGGTGCCGTAGAACCGGATTCGGTTGCATTATACTCTGAGGAGTAAACGTCCCAGTTAGCGATCCCGTCCCATAGATGAAAATTAATATTAAAGTTGGCCGAAAAGTTAGTGTCAGAGGTCATGTAATATCCATTAAACGTTACTGTATCGATAGTAGCGTTTCCACTGAAGATGTCCTTAGGCACTGTGACAGTAAAAGTCAACCATTCGTCAACCTCGGCGTAATCGTCAGGCCCAAAAATAGATCCGTTCTCATGATAGATCTTATAATCGGGGCGTGGGCCAAATAGCCATTGCTTGTTATCCCAGGTCCATGTATCACTTGTGCTGTTACTATCCTTGTTCCAACCTACGAATGTCCCATTCTCACCTGGCTGTATAGGACCCATTGGAGGTCCTTCCTTTTGAGACCATGTAAAGATGAGATCATTCGTAGAAATATCCGATGCGGGTAGAGTGGCGGCTGAACCAGCATAGAACATTGAAATAAGGAAAATACTAACAGCAACTACAGAAAGAAATTTTCTTGTGCTTTCCGTTGGTTGCATCTTTAATCGACTCTCCTGAGTGACATGCGGTCTAACTGCACGCAGGAGATGTACAGATGCGGGGGGTTGTTGGCGTGCAATCAAAAAGATGATCACTCTAGAACTAATATATTATAAGATGAATTGCGAATATAAGATAATGGCTGATATACTGCTTTTTAGACCGTAAAAAAGCGCAAAAATACATCGATAATGCCAGTCAAATGATATTACGAGCCGTCATCGGCCAGAGAGTCCTGTTACGACACACAGAACGATCGGAAAAAAGGAAACGTATTGGCAAATGACGAAGGAGAGTCCATTAGAAAATAATCGTACTCAACAAGATATATTGGCGAAAAAAGAAAAAAATAAGGAGGAAGAGGGGATAACCCTCTTCATTATTTTACCGTCGGCGTTTGGACATGATCACAGCCAGCACGATCACAACAACGGCAATGCCACCTACCATGAACAATACTTCCGTACTAATTCCTGGGCCACTGCCAGTATAAGGTGAAGTAGTGGTGATGGTGGTGATGGTGGTGATCATGCCCTTGCCCACAACATAAGACTGGACATCCGACTCATAAGTCCCTGAGGGTGTAGACACGGCCACCTTGAAGTAGACCTGAGTGCCCTCGCCAAACGGTGGAATAGTACCAGCCCAAGTGTTGCCGTTCTCGTTCCACATAGAATCTGAGTTCCAGTTCGTTCCGTCGGTGCTATAGAGGAGAGAAACCTCGTTGATCTGCTCACTCGTATAGATGTCACCACGAACCGTCACAGAATCACCGGAAGTGGGAACGTCAGGCTCGATACTGAATGCACCGAAGGTCACTGGTCCAAGACCACCCTGGACACCAGAGGCGGACACGTAGCTGACAAAGACCGGGTCCTGATTGACACTGTAGCCATCCCACTCGGGGAAGCCAATGCTTACCATGTACATGCTTGAGCTGAAGCTCCATGCAGCTGCCGACTGCCCAGAGTCAGACTCGAAGGCCGTTCGGAAGGTGCCCAGCGGGGTCGTGTAGCTGAGGACATCGTATGGTGCAGTCTTGTTCTTGCCCCAGTCATAGGTGACACCACCCATGATCATCTCGGCAAATTGTGCACCTGAGGTCTCAAGCTGGAAACGATCAGCACTTACAGTGCTCTCGCTGTCGGCAAAGGTACCGTTCGCCTTGAAGGCAAAGTCGGACATGCGGACCTCAGAGAAGTAGTTGAGTGCAAGACTGCGGTTCGCGAGATTGGCCCTGCCACCAAGCATGTCCACATCCCAGTTTCCGACATAGTTGTCAACCTTAATGATGGCCTCATTATTCAGACCGGTATCGGAAACATTTCCGTGGAAGTGGACAAGGAAGGACAGCTCGTCGATAGTGACCTTGGTCGGTCGCTCGTCAAAGCTTCTCATGTCGGTACCTGTGACTAGACTATCATACCAGCCCCAGTAGCCGTAGGAGGT
This sequence comes from Candidatus Thorarchaeota archaeon, assembly GCA_021498125.1. NCBI lineage: Archaea > Promethearchaeati > Candidatus Thorarchaeota > Candidatus Thorarchaeota archaeon. Next base: position 49,098 of record JAIZWL010000010.1, read on the forward strand.
GAACGGGAAGACGGTTCCGTTGACATCATGGAACGCAACGCCCCAAGTCACCTCATCTGTCAGATTGAGAGCCAAGAACCCTGAGGCATTGTAGTCGCCGTAACCTTCACCGGGAGTGACGAAACTGATAGAGCCTATCGAGTCAGGAATGAGGAAGTGCGTCAACTCACTTGACGAGGGATCGTTCACATTGACCGACATGACACCATCAGTGTTATTGTCCTCCCAGATCATCAGACCACTGTACTCGTAGTGGAGTCCGACATCTAGCCAATGAGTCACGTCACCGACCTGAGTACTGGTACCATAGTTCTGGTCAATGCCGAAGCTGAGCCACGTCCAAGTCTGCCCGTCCTCATCGTACCAGTCCCAGCCGTTGGCCTTAGCCTCTGCAATGACGTCTTCCCAAGTCACATTCTTGGCCATCCACGCGATGTCCCAATATCCAGCACGTGGCTCACCCCCACTGGTAAAGAGGGTCTCATTAATCGAGGCCATTTCAGTAGAATTGACTTGTGTGAGATTATCAGCATGGTACCAGAAGAAGCTCTGGTTCCACGAGTACGACCAGCTGAAGGTATCAATACCCATCCATGAGTTGATGCGCATCTCATCACCGTATTGAGTACCATTGGGATCCCAAGTGAGCCAGACATCCATGTGGTCCCATGTATGGTTCCACTGATCAGTCGAGTCATAGGCCTCTAACACGTAGTACTGATCATCGGTAGTATCGAAATTCCCATCGAGGTCAAGTGCTCCATTGGACGGGTCAGTTGCCCAGTTCCTGAGGCCCCACATCCCCCACTTCGGAGAACCAATGACAAACGAGTGGAAATTCTGGTACACAGTGCTATCAATCTCGTGAGGGCCATAGACATATTGGTATCCCCAGACATACACAAAACTCCGGATGGGAGTCATATTCGCAAAGGCTGTCACATTGACACCTTTGTACGTGAAGTTGTAAATGGGATAGTGCTCCCAAGGTTGGATATACATCGGGGTGGACGAAGTTGCATTCAGAAGCTTACGTGCCCAAGTATAGAAGGCATTATCATGCAACTTGTAGGTCTGGCCCTTGAAATCCATAAACAAGCCGGACCCAGCATTATATGCCTCGACCATAGTCACATTGATGACAGGTAAGATGTCGTAGTCACGAAGCTGAATCTTTGTTCCGTTGATTGCCCAGTAGTAGTACTCTGTATAATTGTCGTGGTACCAGCTGTAAGGATAGTTGAACCACGAATAGAATTCCGATCCATTCAGAGAGACCGCATAGATAGTCACCAAATAGGTATCATTGACCACCCAGGTTGTACCATTGAAGAGTGGATACAGATAGCAGGAATTGTTGTCATCCCAGAGGGGCTCTCCGGCTGTATCGGTATAATACCTAATTGTCTCAACTGGCTCAAACACCTGCTCACCAGTGAAAGTGCCAATCTGAGTGGTCGAACCGACCAACAGAGGATTCCAAGATATCGTGCCGTTGGCAACTATGACCTGAGCGTACACCTCGGTGACGCCATAGGTCACGCCATCAATGGTCGTGGTCATGTTCATGTCTTCGCCCATTACCGGATAGGCGGTACCATTGTAGATTAGCGATTTTGTGCTAGGAACGCGTCCGTCAGGCTGTATATGATCGAGATCATAGGAGGAACATGCTCCAGCCTTGGGGTAGGGCATCTCATGACGAACACCATTGCCATCTTCATAGAACCAGAATTGGTCCGGGCAGCAGGTCAACAGTACTGCGGGCTTGTTATTGTAGTCTCCAACAAAATACTGCTCTGGATAACTGACATATTGCCAAGCACCGTCAATAAAGATCATGTATCTGCCACTACTTGACTCGTATTGCAGCCTGTAGAGTGTTCCATTCGTATCCGTGAGATAGTAGGTCTCTTCACCGCTATCCCACCAGTATTCAGTGATATTGAGGAATCCACTGCCACCATAGCGGACGAACTGAGAAATTGGCATGCCAGTGAATTCTATATAGTCATAGAATTCAATCTGTGCATTACAGCCTTCGTATTGCCAATCACCCTGATGAACACCACCATTGATGTCAATCCAATAATAGCTCTCTGTGCCATTTCCATTCCACCAGCGACTCCATCTTTGAGCTGTCAAGAAAGACTCGCCGTTGTAGAGTGTCACATTATAGATGAAGATTGCATCAATAGAGGTCACAGGAATCTTGGTCCCATTCAGAAGTTTGTAATAATAGATGTCCTTCCCAGTGAACGGGTCAGTACGATCAAAGAAGAGTATCCGCTTGTGTGTCGAGCCCATTGCTGGATCGTAGGTGTCTATCGTAGTGATTGGGAGTTGTCGGCCATCAATGACAATGTACGGGGAATCCTGTCCCAGCATCAGCTGGGTGTCACCAGTCTTATTGGTGAACTGGTAGGCTAGCTGGTTGTTATCGCCCATGCTACCGGGATACTTATCCACATAGACAGGGGTGCCCAGATAATCGAAGGAATACACAGGCTTGAACTCCCATGAATAGACCTCATGGAGACCCCAACTACTTGTGGTGTCCTCATACCATGAATTGTTGGTAAAGGCAAAAGACCAATCATAGCTCTGGTCTGGAACGGACTCGCTCATGTTGATCAGAAATGAGACATAGAGGTTACCGTTCTCGGTCCATGCGCTAAAGTTCGAAGTAGTGCAAAAGACTGATGAGGTGATCCGCGTTTCGGGGCCCTGCGTTGGGATCCATTCGTGTTGCCATTGATGGGTCTGTTGGTTATAGTACCAAGTGGTCCAGTACCAACCCTCGGCCTCACCCCATTCCCAGACCGTATAGTTACCGAATTTGTATTCCCATGTACCAGTTGTGGAATTGTAGTCCTTATACCATCCAGTCTTGTTGACGGGTATGTAATCCCAATACTTGCCATAGGTCTGATTGTATTTTGTGGTATAATTGAATGCTGAGAATGTGGGGGTTCCATTCATTGTATAGTAGATCCTATAGGAGATATCAGTCCAGATTGATTCGTTTTCGGACCACGTTCCAGTATAGGCATTAAAAGCGACCTTGACACCATCAATGTCACTTGCGATGTCACTACCGCCCTGAAGTTCGCCTTTTATCATGAAGTCCTTGTTCTTGTCAACCTGGAAGAGCCAGCCCATCGGGGTTCGACCGTCAGCGGTCAACAACCGTGCGACGGTGACAGGACTCTCGATCGCAACTTGCTGAGCGAGCCTGAAATCGGAATCGCTTTGAAGCGGTTGATCACCACAAGTGGCAGGACCATAAGGATTGCCATCAGAACCAAGGACACTAGTTTCGAATCGCACAATGTTATCGTTTGAAGTAGGTGGCATATCTTCAGTGAAATGCCCGACAAAATCAACAACCAACTGGTGATTGATCTCAGTGGCTGTGCACAACGAGTAGTTCAACTCGTAGAAAACTGGCAAGTTAGGCGGGTAGGTGTCAGGAATAATAAATTCCGTTTCTCCTGGCTGATCAGGATTGTAATAGTCATAGGGATAGCCCCAGACGGAATAGCCATAGGTATCAGACCACGTATCCGAGGTCACGTTATATGTGAAGACGAGAAGTGCTGGAGCCCACTGAGTCTCCTCATAGAGAACTGGGTCATCTCTCTGAGTGGTCTCATTCCATTCCCATGACAAGCGGGTGACATTAATTTCGCGCCAGGTGTTGAAAGGCACCCACTGGTCAACCTCATGAACACCATACTCTTCCTTGTAGGTAGTGACCTCAACCGAGGCATTCCATACAAAGGTATGGAGCGTTGGATCGTATTCCCAACCACCAGTAGTGGTCACTGGCACACGATACCACGAAGTCTCATTAACTTTCGTGTTCATTCCATCAGGGAGTGGTAATGAGAGACGGACTATGCCAGTATTTTCGCCGGTGACATTAAATCTCATGATGAAATCGCCATTTCTACTGACAGAATAGATAGTATCACCTGTCAGAGAAAGCTTTTGCAGGGTATACGTACCACCAAAGGAGAATGTCCATGCCTCAGAAAGTGGAATACCGACGGAGATCCCTCGGAACTGCCAACCCGTCCCATAGTCGCCCAGCCCGAACGAATTCCCCTCATTGTCATAGACAAGCAGATCGAGGCTGTAGAGGCCTTCTGGCGCACTCTCGTTAAAACGGACTACAAAATTGACATGCTGACTGTTGACATCGTGGGAGGTAGAACTGCTAGCACTGTCAAGTTCGACAAAGGTAGGCGAGGGTGCATCGGGATTAGAACAACTACCATTCCAAATGGACGAATACACATTCCAGCTGAAGCTACTGCCCCAGATCTCGTATCTCAAATGAAAATCGGCTGATAAATTAACATTCTGGGACATATACCAACCTTGGATCTCTACAGAGGAAAGGGTAGCATTTTTACTGAAGAGATTGTTAGGGATCGTGACCGCAAAGACAAGCCACTGCCCATACACGGCGTAGTCATCTTTGCCGAACATTGTTCCATTTTTATAATAAATCTCGTATTTCGCTTTAGGCCCAAAGAGCCAGTTACGGTTCTCCCAGGACCATTGATCACTCGTGCTGTTGCTATCCCTGTTCCAGTCGACAAACGTTCCATTCGCCCCCATTGGTGCAGGTGGCTCAGGTGGAGGAGTCTTTTCCTGAGACCATGTGAACAGGGGTGTATCTACACTATGTGCAGAGGTTGGAGCTGTTGCAATTGAATTAGCATACAACATTGAAATCAGGAAGATAGTAACAGCAACTACAGACAGGATTTTTCTTACGCGCTCTGTGTGTTGCATTTTCGATCAGCACTCCTGAGTGTTATCAAGTCCAACTGCACGTAGGAGATAACTGTCGTCTATCGCAGCGGGTCTTGGGCGTGCAGCTTGGAAAATATGCACTCTGGAACTGATTATATATAATGTGATTTGCAAATATAAGATAATGTCCGATGAATCACATCATTCCTGTTTGAAAAATAGACAATCTGTTATATTCGATAAAAAAAGAGAAGAGGACGGGCACAAGGCCCGTCAGGTCTGACTACTTACTTGACCTTGCGCAACCGCAGAATAATGACGATCACCACGACCACTGCCACACCGCCACCTATGGCTATCAGGATCATGGGGTTCAGTTCACCTGGTAGGCCAGTCGTCGATGTAGTGGTTGGTAACGTTGTTGTTGTGGTCTCTGTAGCATCCTGAACTGTGTAGCTCAGTTGTGGAGAGTCGGTATACTTGCCACTCAGATCATAGGCTCGAACGTAGTACGTGACCACAGAGCCATCAGATTGTGCAGGGATAATTCCTTGATACTGACTGGTCGACACATTGGTCATAGATACCATGTTCCAAGACCCATCACCAACTTTGTAGTAGAGCGTGACATTCTGAATACCAGTGTCATCCGAGACCACAGCAGTGACGGTCACAGAGTCATTAGAGGTCGGATGCGCCTTGTCCACACTGACAGAGATCGTTGGTGGAGAGAGATCATCAGACACGACGTAGTAGAAGATATCGGACTGAGTACTCTGCCCAAGATTGTCAACTGCAATCACATAGTAGGACACATTGGAACCATTCGGCTGAGCCGGAATGAGGGCCCAATACGTGTTCGCATTAGCGGTCATGGAAAGATTGTTCCACGGGCCACCATTGACACTGTAGCGTAGAGTCACATTCTCAATAGTTCCATCGTCAAGTACGGTCACAGACACGTTCACACTATCTGAAGAGGTCGGACTTGTTGGAGTGATGCTCAGAGCACCCATCCCGGGTGGAGTATCACCCTCGGTCGAGAATCGATAGACCTGCTCATCAGATGTTGCAGTATTGCCATCGTTGTCGGTTGCCGCGACCGTATAGAACACGTATGTGCCAGGTGCCTGATTGGGTACCGTGTACGTGTATAGCTCTGTCGCGGACTGGTAGGTCATGTCAACAGTTGTTGGATGGCCACCGATGGTATATGTCAACTGAACAGAGGCAAGACCCGAACCACCTTCATCAGTGATCGAGGCATCGACTATGAGGACCTCATCACCACTGACCTCACCCTTACTCCCAGTCACCGAGAAGATGACAGGTGGCTGAGCATCGATGAACCGATAGCTCTGTGTGGAAGAGGACATTAGATTGCGGGCATTGTCGTATGCACGAACAATGTAGTACATGGTGTAGGCAAAGTTGCTTGCACGTGTCACATAGGCCTCATACAGGCCAAGTGTGGCATTGTATTCCATCCGTACAGTCTGCTCGGTATTGATGATGTAGATCTCCACATATGCGATGCCAGACGTACCAACATCTGAGACGTCGGCAGTGATGTGCGCATATACTTTACCAGAGTCTGATGCAAGGCCGAGTGAGGCAATGCTGGGGGCATCAGGGTCATTCCAGAACTTGTGTTGGAACGAACTGGTGCTGTTCATGTTCCCGGCATAGTCGTAGACCTCAATCCTACCATTGAAGGTGTAGGGAGTCGTACCGACCATCTCAACATAGCCAGTCCATTTCTTAGTCCCACTGTCAAAGGTGAGTGTCGTGTTCGCATTCAGATCATCAATGTTGACCAGTCGCACTTCACGAATACCCGAGCCGCCAGTATCAGTCGCATCCACTGTAACGTAGAGGCGCTCCTTGTTGTCCACAAAGCGCGTGACATTTGTCATCGATTGGATCTGTGGTGCAATCATATCAGTCACACCATTCGCGGACGAATATGACACAAAGACAGGATCCACTGTGACCGCATAGCCATCCCACCACTTGAAATCAATCAGTGTATAGAATTGGCTGGTCGAGATATCGAACGGGGTCACAGTTGTTCCGCCCTGAGAAGCATAGGCTGCCTCAAAGGCGTCAACTGGAACTGTCTGGGAGTCAACAATAGTATAGTTCGCACTCTTGTTCCTCGCCCACGAATAGTATGCGCCGCCCAAGTTCATCGAGGCTATCGAGTCAGTTCCAACTCCTAATGAGAAATTAGAAGACCCTACTGTCTGATTATTTGACACGGGTTGACCACTCTGATCAAAATAGGATGCATCAAGTATTGTGCCAGACTCGGACACCATCAGGACATCGGTATAAAACGCCATTCCTAGACTAAGCCCATCTAGTACGGACTTGCCACCGGGTGCATCAATGTCCCAGTCACCAACTGTCAGATTGAACTTCACCGTTCCGTTGTTCATGCCACCACCAGTATTGATGTGGCCACTGAACGCAGCACCTATACCAAACTCGGTGACATTCACCTGAGTTGGACGCTCTTCAAAGGTCATGAAGTCGCCAGTCTGAGATCCCGTGTACCAGTCCCAGTAGCTGTTCCCACCGAATGGAAAGGCCTTACCGGACACATTTTCAAAAGTCACACCAAATGGAACGGTTGCATTGACATCCCAGTAGACATCTCCTGAGAAACTACCGTTTGGAGTCGTGAAGACAACATCACCAAAATCAGTCGGCAACCAGTAGTGGGTCGCCTCGCTATCTGTAAGGTCGGCAGAATTGAAGTCCATGATGTCATTGGAATTGGTATCATTCCACGCAAACATTCCTGCATATTCGTACCAGACATCAACAGACATGAATGTACCATTTGACATCTCACTTCCGTAGTGCTCGGATAACTGCCACCAGACCCAGCTCCATTCTTGCGTATCCTCAATGGCCCAGTCCCAACCCTCATCGATGGCCTGCTGTTTGAGGTCATCAGAGGTGAAGTTCTTGGCCATCCACGAGATGCCCCAGTATCCGGGACGCGGAGCCCCCGAGGGGTCGAAGATGGTGCTATTGACATAGGTGTTGAACTCGGAGGGACTGAGAAGATCACCACTAGTTGCGTTGTACCAGTAGTAATTGTCAGCCCAGAAATACGACCAATTGACCGTCACCAAGCCTGTGTACGAGTCAACATAGAACTCGTCACCAACGGTCGTATTATCAGGCTCCCACTCGATTGAGACTTGCAGATACTGCTCGGTCACATTGTAACAGTCCGTGCTCTCATGAGCGCTCTTGACATAGAACTGGTCGTCAGTCGTCGTGAAGTTGCCATCAAGATCGAGGGCACCAGTCGCAGGGTCTATACCCCAAGATTGGACATCCCAAAGACCAAATTCCGGATTACCCACAACAAGCGAATACTGATCGCGCATGATTGTGATTGGCAGTGCAGCGTAGTCGTATTTGAGTGGATATCCCCAGACATTGTGAGCCTTGTAGATCATCTCATGAGATGATGTGACATTCCAATAGGTCACCCCACCATCGAGGGTGAAGTTATACCGTGGCATGTTGAAGTAGTTCCCCTTATCGAGATCGGGATCGTAGATCTCCAACTTCACGGTACCGTTGGTCAACACCACATAGTCATAATCAACTACCATATTATTGTAGTTCCAAGACTCCCAATACTGATTGTCAAAGTTCCAAATTGATACGGAATAATCTGTGTGATTATACCAAGTGCCTTCAAAGAGAAACTGTTCGGAGGTGCTGTTATAGACATCTGCAATGATTATCGTCACAGAGCTGACATCAGTGTCCACCCAAGTGACTTTAGAACCGTTCAAATCCCATGTGTACCAGTAGATAAGGTCATAGGAACCACGAGATTCATTGAACAATGTATAGTCATACGGATAGGGCATTGCAGTATAGAAGAACGTGCCATTTGATAGTGTCACGTTATAGAAATAGCCACGATCAGGACGGGTGTAGTTCATGACAAACCCATCAACTGTGACTACGTAAGGGGTGCCGTTTACATCATAGTTTTGAATCTCACCTGAGGTTTCCTCATCAGGAGGCGAACCTGTCGTGACCTCGATCTGGCCATCAGGGATGAACTCCCAGGTCACATTGTCTCTGTGACCATAGGAGACAGTCCAACCATTGAACTGCAGGTTGCGAATAAACAGCGAGCCATTGGCCATTGCTGTTAATGGATTATCTGAATCACCATAAGGCTGCCATGCATCAGGTCCTACACTGTACTTGGTCAGGTTGTAAATGGTACCATTCACAATTGCGTGATAGAAATCGTAGCTGTATCCATCAGTAGGATGCACATAGCTGCCCGCGTAGGTCACATTGGTCCATTGCCCTTCAAGCCGTACCAAGATGTCACTTGTCGTACCGTGCTCGAGTTCGTAGAAGTTATGGGTAATCGTACCGGGTTCTGGTAGCCACATCTTCGGTCCCAAGATATCCGTATACATGAAGTACTCCACTGTGTCGGAGAGAGCCAACACCTTTGTACCTTTATACCAACCCTCGAAGACATCTTGAGGCCAGAGAGTATTGAAGAACCAATAGGTTGAACTTCCGTTTACGTAATAGTATGCCTCACGATTATACTCAGGACAATAGCCCCACCAGACGTCAAAGCGCTGCCAAGTGGCATTCTCATAGATGACGTAGTGATCACCCACCCATTCTGGGTACGTGGCCATGAACAATGTCTTTGAGTCGTTGACAACAGATGCCAGACCGACCTTCATGAGATCGACGTAATCAAGTAGAACGTTGGTGGAGGACATCCAAATTGAAGGCGAGTCTACAACTGGAGAGCCGTTGATTGCAAACATGTACTCATATGCTGGATTGATGTGTGGATGAGTTACATTTTCTACAGCAAGGAACGAATCAAAGGGTGTCGTAATATTGTAGATGGGGACTTGCCGTCCCTGATGTGCATAGACTCGTGTACCGTTGGTCAATCTGTAGTAGTACTCCCAGTTGCCATTGTATTGATTACTATCCTCATTGAACGCAGTAGCATTCCATTCCTTGAAGAGAATGAACTGACGCTCATTACCGTCAATATCAGTTTCCGTGAAACGATCTACATAGAGTTTCTCTCCACCAATCACGATGTATGGCATTGTCTTAGTGTCAAGAAGCGAATCAGTATCGTTGTCACGCATGACAACAGATCGACGGGGAGTAGTAATGTAGACACGAGAACCATTCTCATAGCTGTGAACAAGACTATCGGTCCAGTCAAGGACAACGTGTTCACCCCAGCCTGCCTCATAGTCCTCCATCCATGTGAGATTTCCATAGTAGTAATCCCACTGCCACTCCATCTCTGGCATTAGAACCGTTGGAGTCACGTCAAAGGTGATACTGAGATCGTTACCGAGCACATTGTAAGTCATGTTACCAATATTCACATAGGACAGAGGCATGACCGTCTTATTGCTCTGATACATTAGTGGCTCAGTCGTCCAGTCATTGGCCTCAAAGTCCCAGAAGAACTCCTGCCAGTGCCATCCAGCGACGAGAACATATTGCCATTCCCAGTGACCGGGGAACGTCTCAAGATATTGCCATTGATAGCTATCACCATACACGTATTCTACCCGATGTGTCATATTATAGACAGTGACATCTTTGTAGCCATCGGGAGATATCTTCATCCAAATCTCTACTTGTGAGTCTTGAGACCATGAGTCAGGTCCTTCATCACCCCATTGATACTCCTGTCCACGAAGTACCAACGCTACTCCATCAATATCGTTCGCATAGGCTGCACCGCCTTGCAGGCGTGACTTGACAGTAAAGGTCTCTGCTCGCTGAGTGACGAACATCCATGATGGATCATACGGTTTGTTTTGATGCAGCAGACGGACGACCGCTATTGGTGAATCTATTGCCAATTCTCTAAATCGGTCATAGGCCGCCGCTTCTTCGGTGCTTGCAAAAGGCATCCATGCATACGGGATAAGGGTACGACCAAAGAGATCCATAACTAGAGTCTGGACTTGGAGCGGAGCAACATCACCGCCAGTTGGAAGTGCATCTTCAGAGATATGACCTCTAAAAGTGATGATATCATGAACGCCGTCCGTAGAGTAACCACTCGCACTGGCATTAAGCACATACGTTTCAGGGATACTCCCGTCAGAGGGGAACGGCTCAAACACTTGTGTAGGTTCAAGATGTCCACCCATGGAATCGTCAACAAAATGCATCTCTTCGTGATGGAGAAGATAACTAAAGGAGTTATTTGCAAACCAGTAGACCACAGCGATATGGAGCTCTGCAAACTCGGTCACAGGGTCACCACTCTGTGGATCAATATGTTGGTATTCAACCGTTGGGTCAAGCCATTCATCGACGGTTTCCCAATGAAGACCCCAAACTTGTTCTGTTGCCCTTACGTTAATTGAGGCATTCCAAAAGTAAGTATCTAGTGTAGAATCGTATTGCCATCCGCCAGTCCTGTTTACTACGCGGATATAATCACTCTCAATTAGTCTCTGCACATGAATCTTGTTTGGTAATCCAAACAGAAGTGTTGCATTATCAAGATAAGAGCCGCTGATAATGTAAGTGGTGTTGAAATCTTCGCCGCGGGTTGCTGAATATAGAATATTTCCATCATCATCAACACGTGACACTGAATAGTACCCACCAACCACGGCCTGCAGTGCTTGCTCAAATGTGATTCCAATTGCACGGACTGAAGTATCATCGTCATGACTCTCTGCAATCGGTACTAAACTGCTATCCACCGCCAAGGCATGGATACGATAAAGACCAAGTTCGGTACTGGAATTAAATCTCAGCTGGAACTGTGTCCAGATGTTTTGCTGACCAGGAAAGTAGCCACAACCTGCAGTATTGATCTCCAAGAACGGATCAAGCTCCGGACCAAACATGTCTTGCAAAGTCCAACCGGGTGGCAATGAGGGGGACACACTTGTTTCCATACTAGGACCAGAAGAAGGACCTGATTCTGAGCCGCTGGCAAAGGTTGCATTCTTGCTAGAATAGATCTGCCAGAGTCCAGTTGACACCTCAAAGACCCCCAAGAAAGAAGTTGTATAGGGAGCAGGTTCATAGGGGGCTCCTGACATCTTTGCCGCAACTTCTGTAAAGTTGACATAGGTACCCGTTATGATCACCGCGTAGGGGATCTTTCCACCTATAGCATTCTTTGGGATCTTGAGCAAAAAGTTCGTCCAGCCATCAATGCCAATTGTGTCATTTAGTGTAATGACTTGGCCGGTAGTAGCGTTGCTCACACTCCATGTAATGGTGGGACCAAACTCCCAATTACTCCATGATGAAGTGTCATTCCAGCTTTCACTAGTGGTTCCCTGATCCCATTCAACATGTGTATAATTCGGGGGAAGCGAGTCAGCCAATTTGTATGGTATTCGCGGAGGTGCATATACCATGTTTGACTGAGAATCTAAAGAATCATGTTGATTAATGGGAGGGGGGCCCATCAACAGTGAAAGTGTAAACAGACTAAGCATGAAGAGAGTAACTAGTTCGTGCTTTCGAATCACTTTCAATTCTCCTTTGATAACCTATTATTATGACCGAACCTTGACGAGAAACAAACAGGTTACATAGAGTTTCCACCCGTATGATCCTGTTGCGCTTGGAACGGAAACCTTAACCAGCGGACCTCTCAGGTGTCGGCGCATCAATATTAATGGTAAAGGCAGTCGAAATAATATAAGCATTGACTGGATGTAAAAAAGAAAGGTCGAACGAGCGTAAGCAAACGCCCGTCCGATAATTGAAAACCTATGGTGGATACATCATCATTTCGACTAATGGAGTAATATATGCCTCAATCATTGCGGCTATCAGCAAGAAGAACAGAATAAACAGATATGTACGCCAAAGCCGTCCGTCCGTGAGAAGGCTCTTTGTCTTGGAGGGAATCTCATCCCACCGCTCGGCCTGTACAGAAGGTGCAAGATCCCTTGCGATACGAATCGAGGCCGCAGCCGTAAAGAGAAATGCAGGGATCTCAATGACACCATGAGGAAATGTCTGTACAAAGAAGCGGACAGGATCACCATACATTGCATTTAACGCCCCAATACCTGCCAACCAGAGGGCGGTAGACAGCACCTCTGCAATGGCAAGAGACATGAGGCTAAATCGAATATAGGTGATGAGAAAGTCCTCGGACTTGACCTCTTCGCGATTAGCATAGATTAACCTGTAGAATCCAGCGATAATCATTGGCAGGATTATCAATGCGATGAGCGTGAACTGATCATCATACACGAAATATTCAATGAAAAAGAGTGTCAAGAGGGGTGGGAACCACCAACCACCTAGAGATCCTTTCGTACCAAGATTAAACAATCCAATAAGAGCATAGAGGCCAAAGAGGGAGCCTAGAATTATGCCTGCACGAGCACCAAGTTCTGCAGGGTATGGACCAAAGAACACTACACCATTGGCAAGATCGTAGTTGGTCCAAAAGAATGCTGCGATAGTACCAATTACTGCAAGGACCACTGCAATTTGTCCAATCCTCTTTTCTGAGGATTGTTTCTGAACTGCAATGAACCAGAGGACCAGTGACCAAAATACAGGACCAATCACTAACATAAGGAGGGTTCTAACAAGGTTATGCTCGGCCAATATCAAGAAGAGAGAAACATTCCAGCTCAAGATTAACTCAAGGCCATCAGGCAGACCTATCTCGATTATTAGGGAGTCAATCATGCTGCCAAGAGTCCCCGGATCCATGAGAAAGGAGAGAATGAACACACCTATCACTGATCCAATAATACCAAACACGAACATCTTGACTGCATCAATGACATCTACTGCATGCACTGAAAGAAGAGGCCCTCGTTCCTCTCCACTCTCTTCTCGCCATCGCTCGCGATACTCAAAGTAGTACATGACGAACAATGCTGCGGATATGAAAATGGGCACGTTGACTATGAACTCGTAAGCAAGTCGGTAGAGCATCTGTTCAGGCCCGCCTGTGGGAATCACAAGAATCGGACGCAGTCTGTTAAATAGAACCCCACCGAACTCTACATTTGTGACCACAGGACCGATCTGATAATCAAGACCTGGTAACATGAAGTAGCTGACCACAGACACCACAAATCCTGCGACCAGTGCAAAACTCTCCATGCCACCATTAAACCGATCCCTAACATAGTGGCCAACAACACCAGTAAGTATCATTATCCCGAGGGTAATAGAGAGAATTAACAGTACCCAGAAACCTGGAGTGATCGTGACCACATTATTTGCGGCTGAGGTCAATATAGAGTTCATCTGGTACGCTATGTCTCGGGGATACATGACCAGAATCCCTAATGCAGATGCCGCAGTATGAAGTGTGACACCAAGAATGGCTCCCACAAAGGCAAGGGCCATCAGTCCACCAGTTCCCAACGAGGCAACAAGATTCATAATCGACCTACGGATGTTCATCTCACGAATCTTTGAGCCAGCATTGTTTAGCGACTCAAAGGTGTTCTTGTACAAAATGACAGAAAACCGTTCTACAAGGGGCAGCATGATGATAGCAAAGACTATCGGCGGGAACGCCTGCCGCACTCCATCAATATAGTAGTTCACTAAATAGCCTATTGTATTTGTGGCCACTGCGTGAATTGCGTCCAAAATGAAAAATACAAAAGTCAGAAGAATATTGAGGCGGAAGAACCACCCGAGAACACCACGCATCATCTCAGACCCAATATCACGATCGCCGAGCTTTAGTCCTGCACCCTTGGCAATACGGTTCGATGCGGGATAGCCAAAACGGTAGATCCACGTCAGAAAGATAAGAACACATAGAATGTAAGCATCAGGACCGTGTAATGCCGGATTCAGATGCTGCGCGATATAGCTAGGGAGAGTACCAACGTATGCTGGAATAGAGGGCAGTAGTGTTGCCAACCCAATGATCAAGTAATCCTTCCACGCTGACGACCATGCTTGCTTTTGAACATCAGGATTTAGAGGGTTCTCAGGCACGCCTTCAAACGTGAGATGGTTGAGCCTATCCCTAAAACCACTGTAGCCGTCACTAACAGGCTCCTTTCCAACCAACCGCTTGATGATGTTGCTAAACTTCATCTTCAGAGGATCCTGAAGGGCCATCTTAAGAGCAAGGACCAGCATCCCGAACAATACTGCGAAAAACGAGATCATGATCCATGTTAAAAACTCTTGAAGGCCATAAGCAAACTGAAACAGAAATTCTGCGATGAAGAGCCAATACAGCGTGCTCAGGTCTACATGCGGATCGAATCCTGCAATTTGGTATACTGACTGGTACGAGAGTGCAAAGAGGAAAAATGTGACCGTCTTGAAGTATAGTAGAGCAATAAACGCCTCTACAAATCTATTTCGCCGGCCACGAAAGAACAGTAAGTAAGCCAGTGTAACGACCAAAGGCGGAACGAACTCGAATGCAATCGTGATGAGATTGAGATCAGCCATTGTGCATGTCACCTTTAGATTTAACTTACCTCACATATGCACCACACCACAAAAAGGTTCGTTGTCTTGACTTGATCTCAAGACAAGAGTTATAAACTATTGTTATGAGTGAGGGACAAGTAAAACAAGGAGGACTATGAATTGGAGATCAGTAAGGAACTTCAGGATGCCATCAATGAACAGATCAATTTCGAGCTCTACAGTGCTTTTGTGTACCTCTCCATGGCAACATGGTTAGAGACCCAGAACCTCTCAGGCATGGCTCATTGGATGGAGTTGCAGTTCCAAGAAGAATATGCTCACGCAATGCGTTTTTACCGACACATTGTTGAACGTGGTGGCCGTGTAATTCTCAAAGAGATCAAGGCTCCACAGACTGAGTGGGAATCCCCCTACGAGGTCTTCGATGACGCTTACAATCACGAGAAAGAGGTCACCCGAAGAATCTATGCGATTGGGGACATTGCCGACAAGGAAGGCGACCGAGCTGCTCAATCAATGCTCAACTGGTTCTATAACGAGCAAGTCGAAGAAGAGGCCCAGACAATGGAAATTCGAGACCTTCTCAAGCGGGCAGGCGACAATCTTGCAGCACTCATGCAGATTGATGCACGACTTGGGAGCAGAGCGGCGGGATCACCGCCTCCGGCTGAGTCAACATCACCATAGATAACTGTGAACTGTGGGCGAATTGCCCACTTAACTTCTTTTTTTAACACGTGATAATAATTAAGTTGCATTTATGTACGAATCAGGTATGTACTTATGTCACGGCACAACTGTCAATAACGGTGTGATGGGATAATGCTCCTTAATGACTTGCCTGAAAAGGTCAATAATCTTGTTTCGGGACAACGAGCCTTGGACTATGTTAGTGGTATTTCGCAGTTCCATAGAATACAAGGTAGCCCTGGAATTCATGATGCAATTCAATACTTGAAGAGTGAGATCGAGAAGGTTTCCGTCGCAAATGTTGAGATATTCAATTTTGAGATAGACGGAAAACACAGTGTTGGGTCGTGGATTGATCTTCTGAGTTGGACCCCAAAGAGCGCAACACTTGAACTGATTGAACCGGAGATGCGTGTGCTCGCAGATTTTGAGGCCGAACCCATATCACTGGCGGCTCAATCGATCTCGGCGGATCTCGAGTCAGAGGTCATCTATGTTGGAAAGGGAATAGCCCCACAGGATTATGAGGGCAAGGATGTCAAAGGGAAAGTCGTCCTGACCGAGGGTCGGGCATCGATGGTTCATCGTATTGCATGTGTTCAATATAGGGCCGCAGGCGTATTGACATTTATCCCCCCTAAGGGGGAGGATCCTCCAAACTTCAGACGGTATGAAGGCCTCTGGCCGCAACCTGACGAGGTCGAAAAAACGGGCTTTGGTTTTGCACTTACACAAGAGGATGGCATGAAGCTCAGAGACTGGTTGCAAGAGGGCAAGACCGTAAAGGTTCGTGCACGAGTTGATGCACAGTTGAAGGCAGGGACCGCCGAGGTCCTCTCAGCCGTCATTGAAGGAAAAGAACCAGCAAACGAGGTCTGGCTCATTGCCCACGTCTGTCACCCGCATCCCGGTGCGAATGATAATGCGTCAGGCTCGGGTGCCTTGATGGAGTCGCTACGTGTCATCTCTCGATTGATCAGAGATGGCCTCATGGAACAGCCAGAGTTTTCGATCAGATTTGTCTGGGTCCCTGAATGGTATGGTACGATTAGGCTCATTGACGAGCACCCGGATCTGGTCAAACGATGCAGAGCGGTCATCAATGCGGATATGGTGGGCGCTGACCCCGCAAAGGGAGGGTCCATATTGGGACTGTACCGTACCCCGTTCTCGTTGCCTACGACTATGAACGCTGTGGTCAAATATTGGTTAGAACATGAGGCAGATCGTGCGAGAACTATTGCAGTTGGTGGCACACTCAGCCCACTGCCTTGGAAATACAAACGGTACTCTGCTGGTAGCGACCATTTCATGTTTACCGACTCGACCCTGAAGATCCCGGCAGTCATGCTCAATCAGTTTCCTGACAAATTCTATCACACATCGGCCGACACTCCGGACAAGATCGACCCCCGACAGATGGCCTACGCATCACGAGTCGTCACGCTCTCAGCCATCACACTTGCCGCAAGACAGTATGCACTCGAGGACATCATTATGACCTTGTCCCGTGACGAGATCGGCGACCTGATGCGCGAGGTCACACTTCGCGGAGTGAAGGAGCTTGCCTGTTGTGTTGATGACCCGGAGAAGATCTACCCACGCTACATGCGGTGGATGGGCTATGCACAAGAACTGGGTCGTGAGACCTTGGACAGAGCTGAAAAAGAATGGAAGCTCATCAACGAACAGAGGGCCATGCTTCAGGCACTGAAGACCAGTATCGATATGCTCTACATGGCACACATCATGGTCCTGAGAAGAGCGTATGAGGGAGCATGTGCCGAGGTGGGACTTGAGGCAAAAGATGAAGAACTTCTCAAGCTCGACCCCAGCCAGTTCGATCTCGAGGTCAGACGCAAACTCAAGTATGCATTGTATCCGGGATATGTCCTTCAGAAGATGCCAGAAAAGACGGCAAAATATATTAAATTTATGACCCCTGAAGATCAACTCATGGCCCGTGTGGATGAGCTTCTCAATATGTCAGATGACTGGCGTTCGCTCTCAGACATCTTCGACCGACTCTGTTTCGAATTTGGTGACATGGATCCCAAGG
This sequence comes from Candidatus Thorarchaeota archaeon, assembly GCA_021498125.1. NCBI lineage: Archaea > Promethearchaeati > Candidatus Thorarchaeota > Candidatus Thorarchaeota archaeon. Next base: position 67,081 of record JAIZWL010000010.1, read on the forward strand.
TTCTCTCTATGCTGGTCGATGACCTATGTGAGCTGGGAGTTCTTGAGAAGAGGGAAATAGATGCCTGAGAAGCAATACTGGCCGTACAAGAGAGTCATCTTCGCAGGTACCTTTGACCACTTGCATGAGGGTCACAAGTACCTCCTGCGAACTGCTCTCCGATTAGGAGCACAGGTCGGTATAGGGATCACCACAGACGAGATGCTCCGAGGCAAGGCACAGCGCAAAAAGATCCAGACATATAAAGAGCGAGAGGAGGCGCTCCGAGAATTTCTTCAAGACGAGAGAGCGATTGAGAGATGCGCCATTTTTCCAATCGACACAGTTGAAGGCGGGGCGGACAAGATGGAAGACATCGATGCGCTCATCGTCTCAGACGAGATCAAGGTGGTCGAGAACGCCTTCAAGATCAACGACCTGCGATTTCGAAACGGTCTCAAACGGTTTCATATCGTCGTGATCCCACGTGTGCGATCACATGACGGACGACCTCTCTCATCCTCACGCATTCGTGATGGTGAAGAGTTTGACAAGAGAGAGTTGATCTATTAGAATCGTGAAAAGATCTGCGCGCGCGCCATGATCTCATCAAACTCGGGATTGTCCATGAGTTCAAGATAGTTGATCTGACGGGCTATCAGATCCACTCGTGCTCTGAGGGAGTGGTCCATCAACAACAGATCAGCCCCACGAATGGCTCCACCAACCTCTTGGCGTATCTGGGCCTGCTCGAAGATGGGAAAGAGTCCAATATCGTAAGCATCAACTATATCGAGATTCTCACCAAAGGCTCCAGTGAGATAGACCTGCTGAATGTCCGACGCACTGAGATCACTGGCCCTCAGAAGCATATCGATCGTTGCACGAATTGCAGCCTTTGATTGTTGCAGCATTCGGATATCGATCTGTGACAGGAAGATAGGTCTTCGCATCGCTGTGAACCGAGCATCGGCCACAACATACCTGATAGGGGGCGGAACCACCTCAAGACATGGGATCTGTAGGTCGCGGCGAAAGGAACCCATCTCATTGATCAGCTCATTACGACGCAACTCTGCGAGAAGCGAAATGCTCCCGGTCCCGCAAATCCCTCGTGGGGCGGATTGGCCGATGACCGACCAAGTCCTGTCACAAGGAGCATCACCGATCTTTATCGAACTGATGGCCCCATCCTTTGCAGGCATTCCACAGGCAATTGACATCCCCTCAAAGGCAGGACCTGATGGTGCGGAGGCCATCCAGATCCCATCTCGTGTCACAACAGAGATCTCGGTGTTTGTACCAACATCGATGGTAATAGCAGGCCTGTGATCTTCAAGAACTCCTGCTGAGAGAAGAACAGCAATGGCATCCGAGCCAATAAATGATCGAACTATCGGAGGGACAAATACATCACAAGAGAGTCCAAGTCCGAGATCGCGTGCGTTCTCCATCCGAGAAGAGGTCTCGTTAATCGTGTAAGGTGGACTCAGGAGAGAAGCTACGGACTGCGACAAGAATAGTCGTTGCATGACTGTGTTACCACAGACGACAACCAGTGAAACCTCAGATTGGGAGATCCCTGATGATACAAGAAGATCAAACATGAGCGAGCGTATGGTCTTTCGCACTTCCTCTGCCAACGACTCTAGATGTGAACGTGAACCCATAGCATGTCTTGCGCGAGTTATAATGTCAGGGCCAACACGTTGCTGCGGATTCTCTGCACGGCCCTCGATCAGTACCTCCCCCAATCTCAGGTTCACAAGGTGGCACGTGATCATCGAAGTTCCGATATCCACGGAGAGACCATATTCTTTGCTGGAAGATGAACTATCTCGGATCGCTGACAACGTGAGCCCAACTGATACTATCTGACAATCATCACAGGACAAGAAGCGCTCTTTGAAACCTTATCACTAATAGAACCGACAAACAGACGCTTGAGACCACTGACTCCACGAGAGCCCATGATGATAAAGTCAACCTCCTGCTCTGCTGCAATCTCGATGATCCGGTTGGCGGGGTCTCCATGAGAGAGAAGGTCGGTGACCTCACATCCCAGAGAGGCAGCCAATGCTTTGGATCGCATAAGAATATCCTCGCCCACTTTCTGTAGTGCAAGGAAGGGCTGATCAGACACGGTATCATGATACGGTGTGGCGTTGACCAGCATGGGGACTACGTAGAGCAGTATCACTTCTGCGTTCAGGGCTGGCGCAATTGCACAGGCATATTTGACGGCCTTGTTCGAATGTTCGGAACCGTCAACTGCAACTAGGATCTTCTTTATTTCGATTCTGTCGGTTTCGCTCATGCAGAATCCTCTCTCAAGCATATGTGGAACAACCGACCTATATCTCTCTTTCCCAACATGAAGCTCTGTACGAAAAAGCCCCCAGTGCAAACAGGATCTGTCAGGGCAGCACTATGATTCGAATGTACTCAAACGTCACGTTGAGAGTCATGCTCACTCATGGTATTACTCATTGACTGCTCAGAACTTTTTTCAGAGACCATGTCATACAAAATCACGGTCAAGGCGGGTCGTAAAATGAAAACGCTCGAAGACATTATGAAGACACTGAAAGGACTTCAGGAAAAAATAGGAAGAGAATTCAGAGCAGAAGTCCTTGGGATATTTGGTTCCTATGCCCGTGGCGAGCAGAGAAAAGAGAGTGATGTGGACATCTTGGTGAGATTCAGAGAAGACGCCACTCTCTTCGACCTGGTGGGGCTTGGAGAATTCTTAGAAACAAAATTGGGGATTAAAGTGGATATTGTCTCAGAGAGAGCCATAAGACCAGAACTGAGGGGGCAGATACTAGAAGAGGTTGTGGCCATATGAAACGTGATCCCAATCTATTTTTGATAGACATAGAGGACGCAATCGAATCTATCGAAAAATTCGTCGAAGGAATGGATTATGAAAAGTTTGTCGAGGATGACAAGACTTCGAGTGCAGTCATTAGAAAGTTTGAAATTATTGGGGAGGCATCAAAGAGTATTCCCATGAACATCAGAGAAAAGTACCCACAAATCCCATGGAAAAGGATGGCGGGAATGCGGGATCGGCTAATTCATGGATATTTTGGTATTGACAGCAAATTAGTTTGGGAAGCGATAAAAACAGAACTTCCACGAGTCAAAGAAGAGATACGGAGAATTTTAACAGATTTAGAAAATTAGACTGTTTCACCATATAAAAATTGACAATGAAAAATTAATCTATCCGCCCGATTATAATTTAACAACATGAGTGATTCCTGACTTCGTTCAGTCATACGATATAATAACTCTAAGACAAATGCCTCATGCAAACCCCAAGAATAAAAACTCGGTGTATCATATAGAGCCAACAGATTTGTTTAATACACAATATGTCACTGATTAGAGCACTGCATGGAGGATGCAATATGAGACTTACTGGAACCCAATACTCTCTTGAGAAAAAGACCGACATTCTTGAACTTAAGAAGGCAGGAAAGGTCGTTGAGACCTATGCATTCAAGGGGCGATCAATCGATGAACTCACCGATGAGATCTGGAACTCCCTACGAAGAAAAGGGTCCCCGATCAACAAAGAGATCTTGCTGGAAGGACTGTTCGGTATGTTTCCGGGTGTTCGCCGTCATGGCCCCATCAAGTGAAACATCGTCACCATAGTCAGTTTTACTGTGGCAGGGAGCCAAAGTCCCTGCGTCCATGTATTAGATCGTTGATGATTGAGACAAGGTCATCCACTGCCACCCGAACTTGTTCCATGCTGTCGCGGTCACGAATTGTGGCTGTTCCATCTTCTATTGTCTGATAATCAATAGTGATACAGAACGGAGTTCCAATCTCGTCCTGTCGCCTGTACCTCTTGCCAATTGATCCGCTCTTGTCAAAGTACGTGATGAAACCACTCTCTAATATTTTGTTATATATTTCTGTGGCTGGCCCCATCAGCTCGGGCTTTCCCATCAATGGAAAGACTGCCACCTGAATAGGTGCGACCTCGGGCGGAAACTTCAACCAAGCAGTCCCGCGATCCTCACCTGCGACATAGGCATTATCGATCAGACAATAGAGCGGGCGCTCCACTCCGAAAGCGATCTCCAGCACATTTGGAACAACTGGTTTCTTGTCAACCTTCACACTCAATTTTTCCTTGCTGTATTCCTGGTGGCGGGTCAGGTCATAGTTGCCGCGATCATGAATACCACAGCACTCCACCCATCCGAAGCTTCTGGTGTGGATCTCCACGTCCCATGCATCAGCGGCATAGTGCGCACGCTCAGTCGGAAGGTGTTGACGCAGACGCAGCATATCATCAGTAAAGCCCATGTCCCGAAAGATAGAGTATGCAAGATAGACACACCATGCATAGGCGGGAGTCTGAAAGTGCTTCTTCTTCAGAGCATCCTTCATGGTCATCGTGACGACTTTATCTTCGCCACTCTCTTGCACCTGATAGGGAACAATAGGCATGGTCTCATCAGCGATCGTGTCGAACTGCGGCCAATCGTTCTCGTGGGAGTCGAGCAAGAAGATCTGGCCCTCGACCTGTGTGAACTCGCGTAGGCGCAACATTCCCTGCCGTGGAGAGATCTCGTTCCGATAGGCCTTTCCGATCTGAAAGACGGAACCCGGTAGTCGGTCCCGGAAGAACGTGAGCAGTCGCTTGAACAAGAGATAGGTTGTAGTAGCGGTCTCAGGTCGAAGGTATGCTTCTGTATCGAGACCGACTCTGGTCTTGAGCATCAGATTATATTGTTGAACAGGACCAAGCTCGCTCTTGCAGGTAGGACAGGTGATGCCCAATTCCTTGATCTTCTCAGTCAGTTCTTCAACACTCAGGCCCTTGATATGGGCATCGGGAGCCTGTTCTTCGATCAGCGTGTCTGCACGAAAGGCCTGACCACACTTTGTACATTTTGTCACAGGGTCGATGAACCCCTCTAGGTGACCGGAGGCCTTCCAAACGATCGCGGGAGAGACCGTAGGACATTCTACCTCCCAAAAGTTAGACCGTACGAACGCGGAACGTATACGCGACTCCAGACGGTTCTTCAACAGTTTGCCTAGGGGTCCAAGATCATAGAACCCGGAAGAACCACCATAGATCTCAGGGGAGGGACCCCAGAAGAACCCGCGCTTCTTTGATAGTCCGTAGACCAGATCGGTAAAGTCTTTCTCAGTTGTCATTGTCCTGTTCACACCACTGGCTTGTTTGAGAGAGGCTTAAAGATATAACTCTCTGTTAATTTTGATAGAGGACTGCCATGCCATCAGTCTTATTAACTAGAAGACGACCTCTGGCCCGAGAGTGACAAGTATGGTCAACGACTCAAGGATCTCTGGCTTTTACAAGCTCTCTAGAGAAGAGCGAGTTAAGAAGATTCAGGAACTCACAGGACTTGGTGATGAGGACCTCAAAGAGCTCATCAACCCAGGTGACATGGACATGGATATCCTCGACCACATGATCGAGAATGTGATCGGTTCGATGACCTTGCCGCTTGGCATCGCCACAAACTTCCGGATCAACGAGAAGGACTATCTCATTCCCATGGCAATCGAGGAACCCTCAGTGGTTGCAGCAGCCAGCAATGCCGCACGCATGGCCCGACCACATGGTGGATTTTTCGCCACGGACACGGGACCGGTCATGAGAGCACAGATCCAAGCAATCAATGTTCCCACTCCATTTGAAGCAAAGATGAAGATCATTGAAGCGAAAGAAGAGATCCTAAAACTCGCCAACGAGCAAGACCCAATTCTGGTCAAGTTCGGAGGAGGCGCACGAGACCTCATTGTCAGAATCATCGATACCGCGATCGGCCCGATGGTCATCACAGAACTCGTAGTTGATACTCGTGATGCAATGGGAGCGAACGCTGTAAACACGATGGCCGAGGCTGTTGCTCCGACAATCGAGAGAATTACGGGAGGTCGAGTGTATTTACGAATCCTCTCCAATCTTGCCGATCTGCGACTGGTCAGGGTAAGAGCGACCTTTGACAAAGAACTACTCGGCGGAGAAGATGTGGTTGATGGAATTGTTGCGGCATGGGCCTTTGCAGAGGCTGACCCCTACAGATGCGCCACCCACAACAAAGGGATCATGAACGGCATAGATGCAGTCGTCATCGCCACAGGTAACGACTTCAGAGCCATCGAGGCAGGTGCTCACAGTTACGCATCCGTTGACGGATATGGCTCACTGACCAAGTACGAGAAAGATTCCAACGGGAATCTGGTTGGCAGCATCGAGATCCCAATGGCCGTAGGTCTCATCGGTGGTGCCACAAAAGTTCATCCTGTCGCTCGCGCATGTGTGAAGATCTTAGGTGTCAAGACTGCCACCGAGCTTGGTCATATCGTAGCAAGTGTCGGTCTCGCTCAGAACTTGGCTGCACTTCGTGCTCTGGCCGCTGAGGGTATCCAGAAGGGGCACATGGCACTTCATGCTCGTAACGTGGCGGCAACAGCAGGAGCAAAGGGAGACCTCATCGACATAGTTGCTGAACAGATGGTACGTGAGAAAAAGATCAATATGGAACGGGCAAAAGAGATCCTCTCAGAAATATCGTCGAAAAAGTGAGCGATTGTTCGAAAAATGGTCAACTATTCGTAGCCATAATGTATTTGAGCAAATACGCAACACAAGTTTCATTTGATTAAGGACCACGCGGGCCAAGAGCAGGAAGAGGTCTCGAAAAATGGAAACTGAAAACGAATGCCAACAATGGGAGAGGGTCGCAGGCGAGTTCGCAGAGAGCGAGAAGTACTTTCAGGCTGCAAATCAGTACGTACAGGCGGCTCAATGCTATCTCGAACGCGTCATTGAGATGACCCGAAAAGCTGCTGAGAACTATCACATTCATGCTGAAGCGATACTTGAAGAGAACAACCATCAAGCCGCGGCAATGTCATATTTTGAGGCTGCAAATCAGTATCGCCAGCTCAACGAATATGACACAGCACTCACACTCTTTGAGACCGCTGCTGAACAGGCTCTCAAAGCGGATATGACAGAGACCGCTGCGAAATCGTATCTCTGGGCTGCCTTTGCGTGCCACAAATTGGGCAACTCAGAATATTTCCTCACGACCGCAGAGAACATGGGCAATCTGTACGAGAAGGCAGCAGAACTATCTCTTGAAGAGGGGAAGGCCGAACGTGCAATCATCAATCTCTCTCTGGCTGCCATGGGGTTCTCCACTATTGAGAGCGATGATAAGGCCAAAGAACTCATTGAAAAGGCCAAACGCATAATTGGCAAGACATCATGGGACTGGCTTGTATCGCTTCTGAACTTCAGTGAAGCCCTCGCCAACCGTGACACAGATGAGGCCGAAGAGATCGTTCAGCACTTCACAGAGGAACGGACAATTCAGGAAGTCATGAATGCATGCCTGAACATAGTCACTGAACGCGAAAGGGCAAAACGGAAGAAGTGAACTAGATCACGTTCACCATTCCCGATTCCACGAGTTCCGAAACATCTTTCCCACTCGTGACTTTCACTGTGACAATACCCTCCCCCAAGACCTCACCACGGACATACACTTGAAAGCGCATGGTCTCACCAGCGCCAATAAACTGAATGATCTTATCGCGTCCTCCAATCGAGAGGTCAAGATTATCGGAGAGGTCAATATCCACGTGAATGTTATTGGCCGGTCCGTCACCAGTGTTTTTTAGAGCAATGTCGATGACGACCTCATCACCAAGTGAACAGTCAATGCGCCGGGGAGTCATATCGATCTCTAGCTGGGCAGGGGCTGGATCGATCCGAAACTCAAGACGATTGCTATGTTTGTTGACAAGGACCTGTTCGCCCTCAAGGGTCATGCGGAACGGGCCAACAACGCCATCGCCACTCAAGACCGGATTGAGCACAATGAGCCAAGAGCCTGTGGTAGAAGGTTCATGGCCGATCTCGGGCTCACGGATGAAGGTCAGACTATTGGACAATGGCAGACGATAATCAACGACCTTCACAGAAACGGGACAAGTGTAATGGAGTTCAAGTTCAATAGGGGTCTTGGCGGGAACCGACTCAATGGGCGGACCTGCCCAATCAACAACAACATCCGTCTGCATTGCGATTTTTACGGACGAAACCACAAAATTGATCACATCAGAGAGAGCGTCACTGGTCTTGACACCGCCCAAGACTTTATTCAGTCGCGCCTCCTGAACATCATCGCCCTCACAGAGGACCTTGACACACAGTGAAGCAAGATTGAAGAGATTACCACGAGAACCGCTGGACGTAGAACTTCGCTTATCGGCCTTCTTGAAGAGATTGATTGCAGTATCAAAGGCACGAGCGGCAAGGTAGCAGATGACAGCGCTGCTCAATGCATCATTGGCATTTCTATACTTCTTATCACGATGAAGGTGGTCAGAGGCCTCGGCATAGAGACCTCCACCCTCTGCAAAGACTCCATCTGCGAGAAGAAGGTCGGCCGCAGCGATCTTCATCTCCGCGGTACGAGTATGATCATTATTCTCAAGTGCAGCATAGGCTGCTTCACGATAATACTTGATAGCAAAATCAACATGATTTGCCTCTAGAAATAACAGAGAGGCCTTCTCAAACTCGTCACTGGCATAGTCGGGATAGCCCTCTTCTAACTCTTCGAGCGCTTTGTCCACATGCTTCTTCGCTCGTTCCAGTGGATCTCTCTTGAAAAACTTGAACATGATAACAGACCTCAACTGACACAGAGGAATAACAACGCCCGTTCATTTTATCGGTTTCGGCTAGCGTGAATCTCGGCATCAACATGAGTTCACTGATTAATACACTGTGCTCTCCAAGAAGGCGTGCGGTTCATAAAAAATATTTTCATAACATCTATTAGGAAATACAGGCAATTACTCAAGACGCATAGTGGAACTCGATGTGGGAGAACTTACAATATGGGAGAAAATATGGTCTCACAAAATGGCTGGGCTGAGGAGCGTCTTGACGAGGTTCGCGCAAGGGCGATCATCACCGAAATTTTTCAAGAAGCAAAGCAAACACCACCAAGTGTGATAGAATTTGTCCGAACATCTGACATCCAGTCAAGGCCTCAGATCAGTCTAGATGAAGGAGTACTCCATGTAGAGGCCTTCGCAGAATACGAGTTAAAGAAACTGGTAGGACAACTTATCCTTAGACAGAGATGGTCGTTGATTTCATGGTTTTTAGTAAATCATGGTAGACTGTTTATCATCATCAATTCTTTTTTGCTGGGGGGCGTACTTGCGATAGTGGCCATTATCGCTCAGATGAACCAGAGCATACAAACCGAGATGATCACGTGGGCAGTGCTCGTAACAACTTTGCTCATGCAAATAATAATATATATTGGCCCAATTAAGCATATGCGGCTAAAAAGAAAACTTGCTATTGATATGCGACACCTCTCCTGCCTGACCGAGTATGATGCACATGATTTGAAGATGGATCAAATAATATTAGTAATTACATTTATGATGCCAATCTCTTGGGCAATATTTATTTTAACTGTTTTGAACAATACAATCTCTTATTCAGATGCCAGTTATGACATCGTATTTGGAGTACCGCTGGCACTCAGCGTCTTGGGAGTTTTTCTATGGATTCCTACCGCATTGCTTTGCTCGCGCACAGATCTCTGCTTTGGAAAAAGAAGAGATGACGCAAAGAGAGGGGCCCGTTATCACACGTCAGAATATCTTGAGAGAGCGTTCAATGAAGTGATCGACAAGCTGGAACTCAGAGAAGGCCTATATTCAGCATATGACGAGTTTGATTCGATCAATGTGAGATATAGAGATATCAAGTATCCACAATGCCGCGAGATTTATTTTTATGTCAACAAGAGAACATTAATGATCAAAGCATCAGACATCTCCGAAGAGGCGGCAAAACGCTTTGGCATTGCCAGACTCGTAGCAGATAGCATTCAACCCGATTCCGATGAAATTCTATCACAGAGGAGCAGACCAATATTCAATTTCATGTTCGTCATCTCTATGGCCCTAGCAGGCGCAATAATGAAATATAGCATATCTCAAGACGCCATGGTGATCACCAGTATCATTGCGGCAGTGATTTTCACATGGTCATGGCTCATAGAATGGCGATATAATAGTGAAATGCGAGAGAAGATGGCCATGGCGCTCAAGAGGACTGGCCTCTTTTCCGAAGAGTCTGCGAAATTGCATACAAGATTGGTCAAGATAATCTCGGCCAGGTTTGACCTGAGCATTCTGATAGGATCATTATTCATCTTATTCGGAATGGTGTGGTTGCTGAGTGTGACTAATGGTGTATGAACCAATCAAGAATACATGGCAACCACCAAAGATCCCGTCAACAAGAAATTTCGGGAACATATGCAAAGTTGACAAAAGCATAAGAAATATCGGAAGTTATTTGGAGGAGACCCCATGCCTAAATCGTTCATCTACTGGACAGATCCGCTCGTAGACACGTTTGACGTGACAATTGTATCGTGTGTCAAGGGAGAAGAAGGATACGAGGTGGTCATTGATGATCCGGTTGTGCGACCCGAAGGGGGTGGTCAAGCTGGAGACCGTGGATCACTTGTACAAAAGAAGAAGACCATCGAGTTCTTTGACACTCGTGAACAGGACGGCAATCTCATCCTCGTATGTAAGGCACCTGTTGAGAAAGGAGCAGCAACACTTCAGGTGGATATGGCATGGCGAAGAGCATCGATGAGAAACCATAGTGCGGAGCATCTCTTCGTGAGCCAGATGAAACGTATTCACAAGGACGCCGAACTTGGATATATCTGGATAGATGGAGAACACGGTACTGTCGATGTTCACGGTAGTGAGATCACACTGGAGGAGGTCTTTGCAGCAGAACGCGAGGTCCAGCGAATCATTGCAGAGGACGTACCTTTGGACACGCGGATCGTTCCGGCGAACGAACTTGATGAGACCGTAAGGGCACGCGAGGGCGTCACAAAAAAGCACGGAGAGGTCAGAATCGTCTCATTTGGTGACTATGACAGCTCGGCATGTTCAGGAGTTCATGTGCTGTCAACTGGGGACATAAAATTATTCAAAGTCGTCAATTGCAAGTTCGCTGACGATCGCGTCAGGGTAGAGTTCATGACGGGCGAGCGTGCGATCGAAGAAGTCACCAAGGTCTATAATGAAGTCCTGTCGAGAAGAGAGACCTACCCCTTTGAGATGGAACAGATAGGAGCGGTCTTGGATCGTAGCAAGCACGTCTTGATCGAGAGAGATATGCTCGTCGAGAAGATGGAAGAACTGATCACATCCCGACTTGGTGGCGAAACCATAGAAGACCTACTCTTCGTAGCCGAACTGTTACCCGGATTTGAATCAGGGGATCTTCGGCGAATCTTGAAGAAGATACCATTCAAAGGAAAGATGGCAGTGCTTCTATTCACACCAGACAGAAAATCAAACTTCATCTTTGCCGTTAATGAGCTGGGACAGGAGGCCAAGGAGATCATAGGCCCAATAGTTCAGAATCTAGGTGGTAGAGGCGGAGGCAGCAGGGATGTGTTCACTGGAGGATTTACTGACGTGGAGGACCCACTAGGACTCTTTGAGCAGTTGAAAAATAAAATAAGAGAGAGGCTGTCAAAGGCATAGATCACTCCAAGCCGTGTACTTTTGCAATCTCAGACCAGAACTTCTTAACAGCCCAAGGAACAGCAATGAACTCTTCACGGAACCCATCAAAGTTTAGACCCTGTGACAGCATCTCCTGAGAGGTCCCGATATATCCACGTTCTTGCTCGAAATCAAAACAGACCTCTGCATATCGACGGTTCGCACCAAGAAGATCGAGGAGGACTGCCTGTTTCTTGTCCTCTGGGATCTTGTCAAGAGGATAGACATCTGCATAGACCTGTACCCATCGCTGACCAGGCCTGACATAGACAGCATACCGGAAGTGAGTGTCATCTTCAGCAGACTCATCGGTGACTGGCTGACCATCCTTACGTTCGGTAAAGATAAGCTCAAAGACACCAGCCTCTTCATTCCACTGAAACTTCAAATTCAGCAGATAGAGATACTCTTCAACCTGTGATTTTACGTCTACCAATTTGCTCGCCCTGCTAATTGCATGGTATGGGTATCTTAAGAGTGTTGGTAGGCTATAGAAGAGATTACTTTTGGCCACCTCTCCCCCCTCCAAGTATGTCCCATCGGACGAACAAGCGGACGAGACAAGTACCTTAGAAGTCCGAGTGAAACTTGCGCACAGAAGATTCTCCCGAGGAATGAATTGTGCTCACGAGCAGATCAGCGCACACCCAAGTGCAACTTGAACCTACTCTTGGCACACGATCTCTCACCGTATTTACTCCTCCCGGTATCACCGTTGAACCCGCAAAATATCCCACCATGTTCGTTGGCGTTCTCGCCAGTACCCACCCCTCCCAACATATCTCAATCTACGACCATCCTCGAGCATGGAAGGGATTCAGTAGAGATGCGATCAGACACATGCGCGAGCGACTCTACAGATTTTTGGTCCCTATCGACGCTCGCGACATGTTCCCTCGGGAGACTCTTGACACTCTTAGAACAATTGCATTATCCGTCACACCTCTTGCGCTTGGCGTGGAGACACCATCTCTTCCTCCACGCCGTCTTCGACCATTGGCGGGCATTCTTCCCGCAGGACCTAATGTCATTGTTCAGGATATTGAAATCCTCTCAGAACCGGAGATCAGTCATGTTGCACAAAAGATCTGCGAGAAAGACATCCCGGCCTCAGAGGGGGCATGGCAACTGCTAGACTATGATTACTCTCTTGATCAGGTCGTAAGGCTCATGTCGCTTGGGATGCTGGGGCGCCTTGATAAGAGACGGCTCGTGCAGACTCGTAGTGCATACAAGGTGATCATTGACGCATATATTGAGCGGGCCATTGCAGGTCTGAGAGAACAACCGATCTCTGAGGGTTATCGAATTCATATAGCAAATTACTATGGCGACTCATTTATCATCATTACCAGACCCGGAGAGGCCAGAGTTGATTATATCAGGGCAGAAAAGACCACTACAGGATTTCAGATTCTCGCAGATCTCGAAGACTCGAAATCTATAGCAAACCCTCCGAAACTCTCGGTCCTTGCGGATCATGCTCGCTTCGCAGCCTATCGAACAATGCGAGAAGAGCAACAGTCATCGCATGTCATTATTTTGCACTCGAATGTAGAACCAAACAATAATGACCTCGAACCTTGGCTTACACGATTTGGGGTCGCACAAGCGATGCAGGCACAACCTGCACTGCTCGACTCTGTAGATAACGTACTGGCAATCCTTCAGACGATTCTCCGACCAAATCTAAGACTATGGGACGAACACACACCTTTATTGAAGCGGCTGGCCAAGAATTGAAGTCATATTAAAATAAAAAACGACTTACCAAGAGGCGACATACGTCCGACATCCGTCCGACATGTGCTGTTGATAAAAAAAGAAAAAAGGAGAGAGGGCAAAAGGCCCTTAGATCTTCTCCTTAGCCTCTTTGCGTGATACGCCCTTGTAGAGAAACATCAAGCCCAAGACCGATAAGATACCACCGGAGACCATTCCGCCTCCGACCAGTATTGAGAGCTTAAAGGCAAGATACAAGAGACCAACACCAAGCAGAAGGAAGATAAGACCACCACCAACTGCCATTCCACGAAACGCAAGAGAACGCGGATACTTGCTCTCGATCACATAGCCTGTGGCTGCTGAGACCGAAGCCTTGTACGTGCGACTACCATACCGATACTCAAGCTCCCAGACAGGAACATGGATCAGATAGGTCTCGCCAACATCAATGTCGTCATTGCGCTCGTCGATCTTGTCAACCTCATCCATTATCAATGCGGTCTGTTTCTCGAAGGCCAGGTTCTTTGCTATCTCCCGCGCCTCATCTTCACCTACTTGGCTATGTAGGACCTTCCCATCAAACTCCTCCGCATGTGCATGACTGAAGTATTCCTTCGCACGTGTAGGAATTGGAAAGTTCTTGATATCCTCATCAATGTTCTCTATACCGGGCACACTGAGTTCGTAACGCCTCTCGAATCGTCCGGATTCGGGTTTCCAGTAGAAGTCAATCCGCTTGTATGCACCGCGGTATTGTGGCCACTCGTCGTAAAAGTTAGCATCTTTGCCCATACCCTTGTAGCTGGTATCTGCATCGACACGACTGATCCAGAACGGGTAGAAGACCAGTTTGGCCTTGACGAACTTGGCTGCAACGGGGAGATCATGTGGAGCACCGAGTTGTTTGGAACACCAATCAAGCAAGGTCCTCTGCGCCTCTGACTGCGGGAAGTGGACTCGGATCATGTAATGATCTTTGAACTTTTTACCGGCCGTTGTCTGAGCAGTACCACAATAAGGACAGACCAGAAGAACGTCCCCTGGACCCGCCTCGAAATCAGCATCACAAAACGCACATCTCACCATGATATCACCCTCGCTTCTCCCGCTGCGTCATAAGCAGCACTCTGAAACCAAAGAACGCCATAATCACACCAATGATTGCAGCGACAGCACCACCAATGATCCGGCTGGTTGAATCAATCAGACTCCCGAGGTAAGCCAGTTCGCCACCGACCCCACCGACAATGATACCGATGAGACCGATCAGGGTCCACATAATTCTCTGGCCCTTGGTGATAGGAATCTCTCCAAGAACAACCT
>JAIZWL010000011.1 GCA_021498125.1 Candidatus Thorarchaeota archaeon
ACAAGACGCAATAGATCACGATACTATAGTTGGATAGTCATAAAATAGATTGGTCAAAATCAGCATCTGTAGGTTCTATACGGTTTTGACTAGCGATTTATCTAGTATGTTGCGTCAGTATTTTATGATATTACAACGTTGGAATTATATTGGATAATGGAGAAGACGACAATGGAGAAAACTGCAAATACGTCAGTATTTCAATTACTAAAAACGTTCACCACAAACAAAGAAGCGATGTTAGGAGTGGGTATGTCGGTTCTCTTGATCTGCATCTGTACAAGTTGGTTTGCTCTAATATATGCAGGTTTAACCCGTTATCTGCTCATTATTACATTCCCGCTCTTCAATGGTATGTTCATCATATCAATAATACTTTTTGTGATCCGTGGGGTTAATAAAACTCTGATAACACTACAGACTACAGACGGCGGTCTTAGAAAGGCGCTTGTTCTTAGTTCAATGATTGCATTTGCTATTGTTCTGTCTTTGAATGTACTTTTTGAAATCATCTCTAGTTCTAGACTGCTGCGAAATTGGTTCATTGGATATTATTCCCAGATCAATTCATTTACATTAATTGATTATGTGCCTGATTCATTGACATTGTTTACGATCATTGTAGACAACCTTTTGCTATATTATCTGTTTGCCACATTTTCTATTTGGATTATTTCTAAATCGAAACGAATAAGGATCTCAACTGAACCTACAAAGAACTTGGCTATACTTGAAGGATTTATCTCGAAGGACTATTTCTTTGTTCTTGTCCTTTTGGGGATTGCTATTATACTTAATGCATCTGTTATCAATTCTACAATAACTTTTATGGGGTCACCATTCCAAGATGCTTTACCAATCATCTGGCTCACAGGTTCAGTGGTTTTTAACTCACTTCTTTCCTATTTGCTTTGGTTCTCAGCATGGAAGAACATCGATAGGAATCCACCAGTGATCGAATGATTTTCTTTAAATGAATTCGGCTACTCTTGAAAAAGTGCGTTTGGTGTTCTCCACCATTCGGGTTAAATCTGGTCAACTTCTATGTATAGGCTAAGTGGCCGCGCAGCCGATTAGTTCCTCAATCAGGCTAAGTTGGAGTTTCAGGTCAGTAAGGTTTATGCGTATTTGGTCTAATGATTGGTTGAGGATGGACTTCTCATGAGTGAAATGGGGCTAGTTGATCGTGCACTTGATGCACGAGTAGAGCTAGGTCGGTCGTCATAGACGTAATCTTTTGAGACTGAGGACTGCGCTGCTTGTGATCGCTGTGTTGTCACCATTGTGGGTCATGCCGCTCTCGGCACCAGTGGTCTCGGATGTGGTGGTGGTCATGCATCATGATAGTACCGTGAGGACTGCGGTCAGAACTATCACGGCAAATGATCCGCATGTACGAGTAGTGGAATATGGGTCCATTGATTATGCATTGACCATTCATCGGGCGTTCGGAAGAGTAGTGGAGGTGCCTAAGGAAGTCATCCTGTTCCTTGCGGCACGCACATTGTGAGTGTTCGCAGTCACTATGATGGTGCTTTCATCAGCTCGCCCCAAGTCCTGTGGTTCGGACCTCCTCTGAAACGAAGCGTTCCCTGTGTACGAGTGAAAACGGCTGCGTATATCACATTGCACTGCTTACGGAAAAGAAGCTTGGCGAACCATGGTATTTTCGAGAGCCGGAACAGGCCTGTCTCATCGAAAAGAATGACCGTATGGTGGGTGCCATTCAGCAGCAGCAGGAGGAGTAGATCAGACTCGCCATAATCTGTAATGCCGTTGGGCACGGCAGTCACTTGCATCCTCTCCACAGAGACCTGTGATCGTTGCGTGTAGGTTGGAGAACAGTGAGAAAAGTCGATGGGCACGTACGTATTAGGACGACTTGCACTATGCTGTTATCGGATTCGAGACCTTGTAGGATGTATTTTACCTCGATTGGTCCATTGTTGCGGATTTTTCACACAGCTCAGGATATTGGATCCATGTTTTAACTGTGTCATTTGTCAAAAACACGTAAAATAAATAATTACTATGATAGTCAATGTTTATCTACTATACAGGCTGTGTAAATTTGTGGGAGTCTTTATGGAGATTGATGCATTCTTCATTGAATGGTACTGGCTTATAGCAGGAATCATCATTGTTCTTTCTCTTTTCGTTATGGAATTAAGGGATCGAGGGCATTTTCATTTGAAGAGGGATCTTACTCGGTCTGAAGCTTGCTGTGCCTGTTTTATCATGGGCTTCCCTTGTTTCGGAGCTCTGCTTGGCCTTGCGCTTTATTTTCTTTATTTATCCATGGGGTCTCCAGCGTTTATGGATGGCGTATTCGATCTATTCTTCTTTTTGTATAGGTTCAGTGGTATTGCGTTAGTATCGATAATGTTTGCAATTCTGTTAAAGGAAGTCCATAAATCTTGGGGGATAATGGGCCTGTCAGCACTCGTCACGATACTCTTCTCCTTCATCTATGTCCTTGGATATTCTGGAGCGCCACAGGAGTTCTATGCTGATGTCTTGCTTAGCTATATGCCAATGATCGTATTATTTTCAATTGTTGAATGGCCAATCCAAGGAATTCTGTTAGGATTTCTTAGCGGTAAGATAAACCCGAAAGAGCTGGCACCACATACTTCACAGCACATTACCCATCACTATCCCGAGAAGACAATTTCAATGATCCATCACCTTGCTAAGCGCGTTGTGATCGATCGGGATAGCGCCTCCCTAGAGGCAATACTTGCTCTTCGTGATAAACGACCTGATGAGTTCAAGAGTGCTGTCACTGGCCTGACGTATCCTGATCTAGGCGAACATCTGACAGGGGACATTAGTAACGACACACAAGAGCTTCTGCTGCTCTTGAAAAAAGAACGACCAACCCGTTTAACCCGTATCATTGGGTTCTCTTTCCCGATCTGGGTTAGTCTCTTGTATGCTATGATCTGGACGTGGGACGTAATCCCTAGACGGACTTGGTTGAATTTCATATGGCCTCTGGTGTTCGTATTTTTTTTGATGGTGATTCTAAAGGTGGCATCAGACTCACAAGGCGCATCAGGTGCCGTATTTCGTATCGTCAGAAATAATGAGTCATTCCTGTTGACAGATCAAGAGTTTCGCCAAAGGTGTCTTCTTAATCGAGTTGTGTATGTTATTCTCACGACAGTCTTTCTAATCACATTGTTTGTCCACTATACTATTCTAAGCCCTACCATGACCATTCCCTTTTATGGCGTCGCCGTAACCTACCTGATTACAGTTCCCCTTGCACTACGCGATCACATGATAACTGGAAAGCGAAAGAGAGTCGATATCGTACAAAGAGTACTAGAGAAAGTACCAGAAGATGACGAAGATGAGGTTTCACTGATGCCTCCTCCCTCGCGCTCACCAGATGAATGGTCCGATCTATATCCTTCTATGCAAGAACGGAAGCCGTCCACATCTGAACGCCCGATGTCTTCTTCATCTCAAACGTCAGAGGTTTCACCTGCGCTTAACGAATTTCTGAAGAGGTTGGAGCGTCCGAGCTTTTCAGTGTATGAAGAACAGAAAATGAGCAATATTCTCATGGGTGTAAGCATAGGCTCACTCCTCAGTATTGCTATCACGTGGACGATCACTATCACGGGACCCAGTTCTTTCCCATTAGTGGTCCCAATTGTTGCAACGGTCATCGGAATCCCTGCAACATTGATCGCCGCAGCAATGTGGTACTTTGCCATTAAGAAGTACGGGATTCGTGGCTTGGGGCGGCACACCGTGTCCGCAATACTGTCAGCCGTGGAGATTGATAGTAATGGGATTGAGAACATCGGCTATGTTGCCGTTCCCTCGACCCCTGAAGAGTTCAAGGGATTAGGTTTTCGCCCTAGGATCGGCTATGGTACTCTTGCACGTAAAATGGGGCCTGACGTGACATGGCCCCGGGCCAAGCTGGAAGGTGCTCTGCAAGATTACCGTAAGATGAATATGCGTATTACTCTTCTCGCCGGATCGTTACTGACCGCGATTGGGCTGTTCTTAGTAATCGTGTTTGGGGGCGGAATGGATGCGTCTGCCTTGGTCCCGTTTGCTCTATTGGCCTTCGGGATCGTCCTGCTCTTATACTCCCTGTATCTGAGGACTCGCTCTAAGGAGGATTGGGTGTCAACCATTAGCTTATCAGACGCAGTCACTCTCCGTGAGACCTTCGATCAGATCGTTCAACTGATTCGATCTGAGAGCAAGTACTGCCTCCGGTTGTTGGTGGTTGGACAATATGACAATCTCTATTACACAGGCAGGATATTCATGACCACTGCCAACATTGAGCTTAAGGAAGCCGTCATCGTGCCAGAACATTATTGAATCTGCCTGAATGTAGTCAAAATTGATTGATTGCCGATGCATCTTGTTTTATCACGAAACTATGTATAATAACTATCCGATATTTGGTTCTTTTACCTCTTGATTATTCGAGCCATTTGTAGCCTTTGCTTCGATGAATTATCTCGGTGACTTTTACTTTTCTATCAATTACGAAATAGATTGCTCTGTACATTCCAATCCTCAAACGAAACAAAGGAGGATCCGAATGTATCCTGAGTTTCTTTATGTCTGTACCAGAACGTGAATGAAATGGATCTTGTGCAAGACATGCCAATGCGTCCTTGATTCGTTTATTTTGTTTAGACTCTAGAAGGCGCAGTTGAGAAACTGCAGTTTCTGAGAGAAGTACCTCATAGGTCGGCAAGAGGGACAAACTCCTCTTCTGAGAGAATCCGTTTTTGAGTTTCGGCGAACTCTAATTGTTCCGCAAACATAATGAGGCGTCGAATCAATTGATCATAGGTTTCTCCCTTTCGCCCAAATTTCTTTAGCAAATCCCTTGTTTCCTTTTTCACAGGGATTGTTGTTGTTTCACTCATCTCTATCACTACTTATAGTCTTGATAGTAACTTATAATTGTCGTGTTTTGAGATAAACCTGTTCGGCAGCATCTGCCCACCAACGGCAGTGGGTTGCAATTCTTTCTCATCGAGGGAAGAATCTGCTTGATCGGATCAAACGAATGATGCTTGAAATTGATGCTTTTTCAGACATATACCGATTATTTGACATTATATTAATTAATTGGGGAGAAACATTTGTCAATATTCTCGGGATCTTCCTCAACTGCTCTTCTCAATTCTTGAAGTTTAGTTGTGCTCATACTATAACTCCCTCCTCTTGTAATTTCTAACAGAGTTATATAGACCTTACATATGATCTCTGAAATGTGTTTCCCACAAAACCCGTATTATAATATTTAATTGCACGAAAATCATGACTGAGGGGGAATCGTGCATCTCTGAGCGATTTCTTCTATGGTGGGTGGCGGGACGCTACTTCAAACGGAAAACTTGACCCGTATGATTCCTCGTCGGTCTATCTGCATTCTTGAAGTCACATCATTGACGATTCAATTCCCATTGAGGTTCAACCGTTGGATGATCACCTTGACGAATTGGCGAATATCATCAAGGTCCTCGTTAATGAATTTGAAGACCAGTTTGTTGTCAATTGATGAATACATGTGAACAAGTCTATGACGGAATCTGACCATCATCATCATTTTTTCGGCCAATGAATCGTCTATGATCTTTTGGCGGTGAAGGATTCTGAACACTTCGGCGTAATTAGCAGGTCGTCCCAATCCACTACCTGCAACTATATGATTCGCAATATCGATACATGACTCGATTGCAAGATGTAGAGCACGTTCGGCCATCATTTGCGTCTCAAGGGACGAGAGATACGCTTCTAGGCCCTTTTCACTTGTCGTTCTGAGTAACAGAAGAGATTGTTCTATTATTGAGATTCGTGAATTGATGACTTCAGGATCGATCATTTGTTTGTTCCTCCATAAATCGTTTCAACATGTACCTGTCATATTCTTCCCAGAGCCGCTGCATGTCCTCGTATTCATCCCACGTCAGCCGCTCGAACTGAGCACGTTCAACTGGATTCTTGTCGTAGAAGAGAATTCCATCCCGGACAACACTGTTTCGAATGGCAACATCGGCTTGGTTGAGGCAGATGAGATCGACCTTGAGAATATCAAGCACCTCGGAAACGCGAATTGTCAGTCTCTTTGTCAAATCCATGCAGTAGGTCTCATCCGACGAATCCGCGATGAGAATGGCAAGATCAAGATCGCTCATTGGGGTCTCGGTGCCTTTTGCAACAGAACCAAAGATGTAACCCGCAATCACTCTTGGCTCGGCCTCTAATACGGGGATAAGCCTCTCAATGATCGTCTTGACCTGTTGTTTCTGCATCTGTATTCACCATATCTTAATCCGTGAATGATACTTCTCTGCTCATATCTTTCATGTATTATTGATCAGACTTGTTCATCTCACCATCGGAACGGTTAGAACATTTCGGTTTTCGGTTTTTATAAACGATTGCTGTTGTTTTTGCTAAGGGTTTTCACAATGATTTGTGGGCATTTGATAATTGGTCGCTTTTGGATACTCTGCTATAGATAGATTTGGAGATCCCTATATCGTAACGATATGCTGATGTGTATGAAGTCCTGATTTTATTGCTATAGGGCGTATAGAAGATCATTGCATTAGGATAATTGTGTTAAATTTATATTTTTAGGGTAATCTATCGAAACTCCTGAGTGAAGATTGTATTTATTACGTTTTAACACAGATCTTCTAAATGGGGCGGTATGATATGGTCCAAGCGGTTGTTGATCTGGACAAGGTGGATATGGTCTACGATTTAGAGAATGATGTGCTCTATGTGAGTTTTGGGCCAGTACAAGAAGCTGATGGCTCTGAGATGTTACCAAATGGGATCGTTGTCTGTTATAAAAATGGAAATCCAATTGGACTCACAATTGTCGGAAGAAACCATCCAAACTCGTAAAGCAGTATTAATTTAATATTTGGTGAATTCGAATCGTGGATGACAAAAGCACGAACAAATAAACATATCTTAGGACTTTGTAAAATCCTATGTCTTGAAACATTGCGTTATTTGTAAATATATTCTTATATGTCTTCCATCCAATTCACTCAATTATTAAATAATTTCTAACAACCCCCATTTGTTCTTGAAATATTCTACGTGTTTAGGCATGATATTCATGTTTCCGTTTATATTACTACTATTTTTCATATGGTTATCTCTTATTTCCTTCATGTGTTTCGAGGGGATTATCCAGAAATCTGGGGGATTAAATGGTGGAGATGCATTTGTTCGTATCAGTACAAAATAGAGTATGGGATCCACTTCAAAATTATTTATCAACCAACTCATATCTCCCATGGTTGTTCTGAATCTAATTCTGACTTTTTTGCCATTCGGTGTAGTAACGTGAACGTCTTCCCCTTTTTTAAAATCAGGTTCGAGTGAATATCCTCTCTGTAACAGCACAGCGATAAGAAAATGTTTACCAGTTTGATACGATCTTTCTCGGATGTTTTCAATCATTCATGTCTTCTCCCTGTTATTATGTTGATCTGTTGGATTATAGTTCAAATATTATTTAGAGTATTGCAATCTATGCTATTTTAATCCATTGATGGACTATTTTATTAATTGGCTTTTTTTTCTGAAACTGAATGAACCCAGAATATTGTTATAGTCTAATTATATTAGATTTCTGCAATGTTGTTTTGTGTAAGCCTTGTTTCGGTCGAGATTTCGGGGTAATTATTGGCAAAGTTTTCAAATGACATTTTAAGATAGTAAATGTTTTCAGTATCTCTGAAGAAACGGTAGAATCGATGATACTCTTCACTAATGTGGTGATTTTCTTTACCTTCGTGATAGTTGATTATATATATTTCTAACTTTGATTCTTTATTACTGAATCTTGCCATTTCCGCCCGTTTTAGAAGATATTTTATGTGGAAATCAGCGTCGGGAAATGAATACCCACAAAAGAAAATTCGATCTGCTTTGGATAGTACTCTTTCTGCTTGATACCATACTTTCTGAAAATGCACGTTTGTTAAGTTTTTAAAGTATGTGGGATACGTTAAGAACGGAGAAAGCGTTCCACGAGATTGCTTACATATAGATGAACCATAACCCTCAGAGGAGAAGTTTGCTTTATTTCCATCGGGTGTTCTAACCATTCTGTTACAAATAGGGCAATAGAGCCAATTTAATGACCCATGGATTTTATATAATTTCATTGTTAGCCTCTGTTTTGTACCACTATTTGCGCTATTGCAAAATTCTAGACCGTAATCGACTCTCATATTGTTACCAATTATGGCATTATCAATTAAAATATCATAATTTGTACTGACTAAGGAAACATTTTCGTAATAGTTATCCCTTGTAATATTACTTACAAGTGCAAAATGCGTATTTGATCTTTTGCTATTGATTAGCTTAAAACTTATCGTATCTATTATTGAGAATTTAATATCTTCCCTGATTTGAGCCAAATCTGATATGTTTGAGGAACTACGGATTGCAAACTGTTGGTCAACGGCTAGTGCCATTTCTATAATCCCAAATGCTTCTTCACAGGTCGGATACAAGAGTGTACTGCTATTATTTATAGGATCTATACCAAAGAATTCCTTGAAAAATTTCAATAATCTTTCGTAGCGCTCATTTCTAATCGTTTCATTGCCTAATTTCTTTGTAATATATTTTATTTTTGCGAAATATGTTTGAAACAGATTGGATTGTAACGGTGCTCCATCTGATGCCGAAGCACCAGCTCCCAAAAATATAACATCACTTTTGTCTGTGGGCGTCAATTATTTTACCCCAACTCACCTATTGGAAACTATTTCTTTTGTCATTACATGCCGAACGAGTATATATGTTATGATAATATCTATAATATCCACCAGTACAAACATCATCATCACAGACTCAAAAGCCCGTGGAAGTATCAATGCGTTCATCATATAGAAAAATGGGACAATTATGCATAGATTCAGGATGATGCTAATTATTAGAATATTATATGTTTTACCTGTGCCATAGAAGACACTTTTGAGATTCATAGATACTGCAAAGAGAATGTAGGGAATTATCTGCCACCAAAACATTACTGTGGAATAGTGTACAATCTCCGCATTCGATGTGAAGAAATATCCCATTGCATCTATAGCAAAGATACCTATGATTCCAAATCCTCCGATTATCAATAATGCAAGAATCACAGATACAGTGATGAGACTATGGATTTTCGATTCTCGATTTTTCTCATTAAGGTAGTTTCCAACACGAATGCTAGTTCCTTGTGAGATTGCAATCACCGGAATTAATGCAGTCCACATAATTCGTTGAAATAGTTGAAACCCTGCATATTGATTTGGTCCCATGAAATTAAGAACTTGCAGTACAAAGAAATAGAAAAAGTTCCGTACAAACGAATCGATTCCAGTCCATCCTCCTACTCCAAAGAGGGGTCGCGATTCGTGTAAAATCGATTGCAATCCCCATTCAGACAGTCGCATTTTTAGAGTCACTACTGATGCGATCAACGCCAATCCACAATATAGAACATTGGAGATTAGATATCCTATAGCGACTCCTTCGAGACCTAAATGAAGGGAAAATGGATACGGTGATACAAGGAAAATGTCAAGTACCATATTCACGGCAACATTAACAACAACTATTCCAAGAGCTAATTTTGCCCTATCCATTGATTTGAGCCCAACGACCAATAGTAGCGACAAAGAGGCAAAAGGTAATGCTATTGCGCGTAGAGATAGGTATGATACTGTCTGCGCGGCTAATTCAGGGGAGGTTCCAATAAAGTCTACAAATGATGACATATTTGCTAATATTATCACGGCAAGAGTTGTGGACAAAATAAGTTGAAGGGTTATTCCTGCAACGAATTGTCGTACCACCGAGTTACGATCTTTGTAGGACTGACTCACTAGTGCAAGTATTCCAAAAGGAATCGTTTCATTTACAATTTCAATTAATATTCCCATGAACTCGTACTGTTCAGCAATAGCAAGCGAACTGTAATCGATATGACCGATCCAATATGTGTTCATGATACTGTATATTCTTGGAATTAACAATGCAAGAAAAATGAATAGCATAAAGTCCCAAGGATATTTCTTTGACTGTTCCTTTATTTCTTTAATTAAAACCCTCAGTTTCACATTGCCCACTCCAATTAGCCTCACGACATTTTGATTGGTTCTACAATCCGGATAATATAGTTTTCCTGTTGCTTATCTTTATAATTGATATTTTATAAGGTTTCAACAAGATTTTATTGTAATAATGAATTACGTCAGCTGGTTGCGTGGATAGAAATGAAGGAGCTTCTGGAATTACCAATAGGTCCGGTGCAGCATCTGATCCTTCTCAGACAGTGGTTGGTCCCCACCAGCACTAAAAGCAAGCATCGAACAATGAATGATTTGGCCTCGAATTTGGCAAGTGTGCAGTACGATCCCATGCCTGTGATTGCTCAGAATCACTACATGGTATTTTGGAATCGGCTCGCAGTAGGCACTGATACCTTTCACTTTGAAGAATTGGACGAGGCGCTTTACAAGACACATAGCCTGCTGGAATTCTTTGGTCTGCGTCGGGTCACTACCATTATCCCCTCAACTGAATTTCCTCTGTATCGATCAGCAGCGCAACTTACTCTTGAGTAGGGATGGACCCAGCGGATTCAGAAGAGGACTCATTCGGCGAAAGCACGACAGATAATTGATCGGATAAGATGGGATGGCCCGCTGACCAAACGCGACATGACCACGGAAGACGAACGGCGACTTCTCTATACGCTCTTCTGGCTGGTCCCCGAGATCGTCATTGTGAATCGTCGCCCGGGGATTTTTCGAGAGGCCGAATATGCATGGGGGCCGGATGCTCTTCCGCATGTGGATTTTGATACACAGATGGACAAGGAGCAAGGTATCTTACAACTCCTGCACAGAATTGTTGAGGCCTTTGGACTTAGCACAGCCCGTCATGTGGCGTTCTGGTTTGGTTGTCGGGTCCGGGACATAACTCCCTTCATGGAGCAATTGGTTGAACAAGATCGAGTGGTGCCAGTGCGTGTCGCAGAACAGAAACCCATCTTCTATGTGACTCCCGAAGATCTGGGTCGGATTGAAGATCACGAGACCTTTACAGATGAGGCCGATTCGCCTCCGGTATTTTTTCTGACTCCTCTCGACAATCTCATTCGGGATCGAAAATGGCTGGAGCGATTCTTCGGTTATTCTTTCAAGACCGAGTACTTTCAAGTGAAGGGGATGAGGTGGCACACATCTATCCTCGTAGGCGACGAGTTGGTCGGGTTTATGGATCCGAAGGTCGATAGGTGAGCGCATGAGTTCATTGTCAAAGAGGTGGCCTTGCAAAAAGAGCTTGATCCGGTGGCCGTCAACTTACTCTTGGATCGGCTCAAACAACTGGCAATTGCTCACCGCTGTACTCGGATTCGTTTTCTGAAACCGCCAGATCTTTGGAAGTCCGTGCTCCAAGACTTGGGTGCTACTATCGAGCAATCTTCAACAGTGCTTGAACTCTAAATAGGAGAGTAAGACATCCACGTTTTAGTTTATTTAATTGTAACCTAGAGGAGATTTTGGGCGAAGAGATCCTCAATTCCAATACCGTTCTTCAAAAATATTTTAACTTCTTTATTGTCACCCGGTCAAGTTATCGTAGAAACCCCTTTTTTGTCCCGAGTGATGAGAAATATATTATCGAGATCCACATGTTTTACTATCTCAGGGTGGTCTGTGATCACGATGATTTGTTTTTGTTCAGATGCATTTCTCATCATGTCTACAATTTTTGACATGAGGTGTGGGTGAATATTCCGTTCGGGTTTTTCAATAATGATTAACGGTCTCTCTTCAAAGTATAATGCGACTGTTAGTGCCGTTATCTTAATTGTCCCATCAGAGATCAAGAATGAAGGCAAATATTGTTTCTCAAGGTATGTCTCCTTTACTTTGATCAGCGTCTTGCCAGAAGACTTCTCGATATCAAGTCTGTTAATAAAAGGTAGTATATCCTTTACCAAATCAAGCAATTTTCTTCTTTGATCTTTGTCTGCAATTATTTTAGTAATAATAATCGGGAGATTACTGCCATCTTCTTCTAGATTCGCTTTTCCGGTTATTGGAACGGCTCTTTTGGACAGTTCCGGATCAAAATTATATCGTGTAATGACCTCTAAGTTTTTTCTTAGTGGGCGAATGAACAAGAGTGGTAGATGTAGTAGCAACTCTTTTTCTGAGATCAGTGTATCTGATCTATAAATCGGTGGAAAAAACTCCTCTTTTGTTATTTCTAATCCCTTGGGACTGATTACTTCGATCTCTACTTTTCCTTTTACGCGAGAAAAGACGATTGTCCCTCGTCCAATATTTTCTTCTTTAAGTTTTTTATTTTCTCTTCTCACTCTAATGAATCTACACTCAAGTGTCAGTATATCTCGTACAATTTGATAACCCCGATTGTTTTCATTGAATTTTAATGCGAACTCGTATGACACCTCTATTGTCCGGATTTCGATTTTTGCGTCCTCCGGTTTTTTCATAAAATGACCGAATCTATCCTGTTCGTCGGCGACTATTTTCAAAGAGAATTCTTCAGACGATCCTATACTCATATTGCATAGGTACTCGATACCACCCTGCAAAGATATTGCGTTTTCCAATCCCGAACTAATTATGTCCTTCAAAAATTGGAAAATCTGTACAAAGTTAGATTTGCCCGAAGCATTGGCCCCAATAAATACATTAAATTTCTTGAAATCGATCTCCACATATTTTAAACTTCTAAAATTCGTTACCTGTATTCTCTTTAGCACCATATTTTATCACATCTGGAGCCTTAGACGGTGGTGTGTGAAAAGTCCCCACTGATGGAACCATCCATATAAAATAGATTTTGCGGGGCCTCGTATATGATAACATTGTAGTATAGGTCGTCCCACTACTTACATAATCATCGATTCTTCACACTGCTCCACTTAATTGGAACAAGATTTGTATTCAAGTTTACTTGCCATAACTAAATTATTAGAAAAACCACTCAGATTCATCTGAAAAATCAATTTTCATTTATATTGCGTTCCAGATCATAAGTAAAGGATCCCCGTTTTAGAGCCTCATTTGGGTCATACCACCTTGACTCAAAGAAGGTTGCGATCTCTTGTGTATAATTCCAAAGAACTTTCCAATCGATAGGATGTTTCTCTCTCAGTTCGCGGATAGATTCTTTATCTCTTCTCTTGTCTTGTGGTAATCTTTTTGCATGTCGTATTGCAAACACATTATCAATATCTGTTAGACGACAATCTTCTGGGGTCATATCTACATATTCAACAAGAACATAGTATTTTGCAACAGGTACTCCCATTTTTAGTCGAGAAGCAGTCCCACACGCTTCTTGAAACATTGTCTTATCGAGATTTGTTTTACATTCAGTCGCTATAACTGCTATGACTGTATTTCCTGTTTTGGTGAATTCGTGTTCGAACTTTGGATTCGTCGAAAGTTTATAATATATTTGTTTACCTACCACAAAATCCTGATCCTTCTCTTTGAGAATGACTTCGGGTATCGAATCAAACTTTTTAATACCTGTTGGATAAAATGCCAATGACATAAATGCAGTCTGTGGACCATAGGAGAGAGATGTGCCTGACAATGAAGAAATGGTCTTCGGGGAGATTAGATGTATTAGAAACTCTTCAAGAATTGTATTTTCAATTTTAAGCTGCCCTTTCTGACGCCACAATAACTCAGAACCTTTTTCAAATATAATATCGAGTTCGACTCTGTCTTTATACTTGTTTAAAGTTGAAACAAGAGCCTTGACTCTTTTCTTTCCAGTAGATTTTATTTTTACCATTGACTCGATCCAATCATCATATTCCGTTTTGATTAATCGGAATAACTCCCAGTCTTCTTTTATTTTTCATTTTCGAGTGCTTTTTCTATCGCGTTACCATTGAGGGGTTTGATTCAATAATCACAACCTCACCAAGATTATCTAACAGAGGCGACGGTTCCACAGATTCTATTGAGGAAATGGCAATTTCCAAGTCATCTAACGATCCGGCTTCTCGAGCCTGATCTCTAAGTTGTTTGAGTATAAACTTAGCAAGCTCACGACAGGCCTGATAAACATCCGGTAATATTTCTTTTCGTGGCGTTAGATGGATAATATCCTCGAATATTTCGACACCATAATTATTCTTGAAGTGTCTCTCTTGATGAAGCGCCAAGCTAAGGCCTACACAATGAGCAATCCCAATGATTATGTGATCGTTTCTGAGGTTAACCCCTCTCACTCTTGATTCTCTTCCGATAACAATGATAATTCGTCCCTCATCTGATACAACACGTTTCATTTCAAGCATGGCCTGTCCCATATCCAATATGTATTGGACTATAGTGCGAAAGCGATTGCCGCGATTCTTCCGATTTGCTCCAAATTCTGATCTTGCCAAGTCTAGTACATTCCACCCTATTAATTCAATAGCATTCCGGTTCTGTTGATGGTAATTGAATACATTGACATATGGGGGGGAAGTGAATATTAGATCAACAGTATTATCACGTACAGGTAGACAGCGGGCGTCTTGAAGATAAGCTGCAAAGTAACCCTGAGTGACGGGCAGATTACGAATTATCGTGCAATGTCTCTCAAAAGCAGACCAGAAATCGACTGCCCCCCACGAATCTCCTTTTCGCATCATGAGCATGAGTGAATTCATTAATATATTACGAATAGGTGGATTATCTTTATGTTTTAAAATAAGATCGGCCAATATTCTTTCAATGGACTTGTCCATTTGTGTGGTGTGTGCGTGTGATAGTAATGTTCCGGTGGATGATATAGCCTCATTCAAGATGTTTCTGCAACGCCGAATCTCATTAATCCTCTCAGTTCGTGACATCGAGATGAACTGGCAGGTCTGCGCCATCTCAATGGCTCCCACGTTAATGTCAGTACCCACTGCATTTAGACCTAGCCGCGCCGCTTCGAAGATTGTGGTTCCGCAGCCCACAAACGGATCAACAATGAACTGACCCGGTTTGGCGAAATGGCTCAATATTGTTCTTACAAAATCAGGCGAGAATTGCCCCTTGAATGAGAAGATATTGTGATTTCTTCCATTTTGGAGGTCTAAATCTTCTTGGTTGATTTTATCTTTATCTATCCCTTTTAGTATGTACTCGTTTATGGCCTTACCAAAATCAGGTTTCAAGGTCTTCTCGACTCTTCTGTATAAATAGGACTTTTTACTTTTTCGTCTTCTCGACTTCGTAGAATGAACGTTGTATACATCCAATGCTATTTGTTTATATTTTCTGTCCACAAAGAACATTTCCCAATTCGTATTTATATCTGTAAAGGCGATTATACTATTTATTCACAACCTAATCGTGGATTATTCGATCAAAGTGTTTACCATCTAGTGATACAAGTATATCGTTAATTGTAAGTTGGACTTTCTTGGACAGTAGGTCCATAGTCCGCCCACCAACGGCAGTGGGCAATAGCAAACTTACCATCAAAGTGAAGGTCATACGTGAGCTGTGGTCGGAGGTATTTAAACGCCTATCAACAATGTCCCGATATGTCCAAGTTTTACGTAGCTGTTTGTTACCCTTCTCCTTCTACTATGATGCACTACCACAATAGTTCGTGCACAATGAAGGAGACCTTTACTCAACATAGACGCATTCACATTGTATTCAATTATCTCGCCCGGAAAAAAGTCTGGGGAACTGCACTCCTACAGTCCCCCTAAGTTCCTACTACGAGCTTGCCTTTTTCATCTGAAGTACGACGATCACTACAATTACTACTCCCAAGATTCCGGCTATTCCTACTACGATCAGTGGGGATAGTCCCTCGCTAGTAGTACCTGTGGGTGACGTGGTACCCGAAGTTCCAGTTGTCGTTGTTCCTGTGCCAGTCGTAGTCGTTGTAGTTGTCGTAGTCGTTGTAGTTGTCGTAGTCGTTGTCGATGTGTGTTCTACAACGTGGACCATGGTCGTGTAGGCTGTTGAGTGCCCCGGTTGATCATAGACCACGATTGTAAAGTTGTACGTACCGAGGCTGAGGCTCGACAATGAAATCTCGACCGTATCCGTTGCATCGTACGAATCTGATGTGTACACTGTTCCATTCTGGTACACGACGTAGGTGTTCGGGAACACATCCGCGAGCTGCCACGAGAGGGTCTCCGACTGCCCGACCTCGATCGTCATCTCCGATACTCCTGTGACGGTGGGCGCATTGTCATCGACTTTGAAGACATACGTCTGAGATGCTTCATTTCCTACAACGTCTACAGCATAGACGTAGAGTGTCTGCTCGCCATCGCCCGCCGGAACGGGTATGTTGTACGGACTGCTGATCGTCGTGTTTGAAGTCTGAGAACTCCAGCGATAGCTGACAGTATCAAGGTGGTCATCCGTGACGGTGACTGAGATACTTTCCGAACTTGTGATGAACGAGTGGTCTGGTGGGGTGACGAGGTTGATCACGGGAGCATCGGTGTCAATGTAGAAGACAAAGGTCTTCTCGGCCAAGTTCCCAGCAGTGTCGTTTGCTCTCACGACGAGAGTGTGTTCGCCACCAGCAGAGGGGACCGTTGTCGTGTATGGATCGGCCCAAGTCCTGAAGGCTGCACCGTCCCACGAGTACAGCACCGTATCGACATCGGAGCCGCCTATGGCCACATCAACAGTGACTGACTGAGTCGACACAGAGTTGTTCGTCGGGCTCTCCAATGTGATCGTTGGGGGAGTTGAATCTGTGTTGAATCTGTACAATGCAGAGGCCCAGTTGTCCGCAGAATCGCGAGCATACACATTCAGCGAGTGCCAACCGTCACCAGTTATCAGTGTAAGGTCGTACGGGCTGCTAAGTGTTGAGTTGGCCCCGCCGTCCCACGAATAGAGTACTTCGTTGACACCTGTTTCTCCATCCGAGACCGATAGATCAATTGTGGTGCCGGGCTGGTTGGTTGTTTCGTTCGCCGGTGATCTTAGTGTGATTGTGGGTGCTACCGTGTCCATACCGATCTCGGACACAAAGGCATCAACACTGCCTCCAAGGGTGCTGTCATAGGGCTTCTGTGTCTGGAAGTCGGAAGACTTAGTTTCACCTGTGATGAAGAGCGTACCGTTATTCATTACAGCGATTCCACGACCCTTCTCATCACCCGTTCCACCAAGATATGTGGACATCTTCAGGCCACCTGTACTATTGAATCTCAAGATACACGCTTCATTGTTGACAGCCGTTGTGTCAAGAGCATTATAGAACGGCCAGTCGTCATCACCCGCTGAACCGGACACGAATATATCATCAGCAGCACTAAATGCCGCATCACCACCGTATACGCCATATGCTCCACCAAAGTAGGTACTCCAGCTGAATGATGAACCGTCTGACGCAAACCGCGTGATGAAGAGATCATAGTTACCGCCATTTGAGCTCTGGTATGCATTCTTAACTGGAAAGTCGGTTGACATTGTGCTTCCAGTGACCACAATACTTCCTGCGGAATTAATACCAATACCAGTACCATACTCTACGTTGGCACCACCGAGATATGTGCAGAATCTAATGGTACCGCCACTTGTAAAGCTGGCCAGAAAGGCATCGCTTGTTCCTCCAAGGGTTGTGTCGTTGGCATTATTGACTGGAAAATTTGAGGACCACGTTGTACCGACAACGCCGATATTTCCATTTCCATCAATCTCGACATCGTTTGCTTCATCAGAGTGAAAATAATCCGATGATAGACCATCGCCTCCAAGATAGGTTGAGAAGATAAGACCAGTTCCCGTGGAGTTGAACTTGGTGACAAAGGCGTCCAAATATGACGCCTTAGTGCCCTGATAGGCATTGACTGTTGTAATACCATTTGTAACGCCTGTAATCACGGGTTCGCCTGAATTAGTGATGGCAATACTCTTTGCACTTGTGTCATCAGTGCCAAAGTAGGTAGAGTAGACGAGTCCAGTGCCTGTGCTGTTCAACTTCACGAGGAATGCGTTGTATCCACCTGTCAGACTTGAGTCATATGAATTGGCGCACGGGAAGTTACTGGAATAGGTGACCCCGGTCACGTAGACATTACCATTGGTGTCAACGGTTATTCCGTATCCCATGTCATCACTGCTGCCGCCAATATAGGTACTCCAGATCAGTGTACCCGTACGCGGATCCATCTTTGTCACGAAGACATCATGGTTGCTGTTCCAAGATGTATCGTACGCATCGGCTGGGAAACCGTTTCCGTCGGTGTAGCCTGTGACATAGATATATCCTGAAGAGTCTACTTCAACGTCATACCCCGAGTCCGCACTGCCTCCACCAAGATAGGAGCTAAATAGAAGCCCATAGTCCAGTTTCACGTTAAATCTGAACGTTGCCATTGAAGAGTGGCCGAGTGTGTCATATGCGTAGACGTATAGCTCAGCCCAACCAGCAGCGAATGGAATGTGCGTCAGATATGGTGAGAAGAATGTCTTGTTTGAAGACCACGTGGACCAGCGATAGAGTACGTAGTTCAGATGTGGCTCTGTGACATTAACATGGACTTTCACGCCCGAATATTGAAGCGTATTATTTTCTGGAGTGATCAGACTGAGCAGAGGTGCTGTGTCATCGCACACAAAGGTGTAGACGGTGGACGCCCAATTTCCTGCTGTGTCATTCGCATAGACATAGAGAGTATGACTTCCGTCAGGGGACATCATGAACACATTGTACGGATCGTAAAGCGTACTGTTGCTATTACTGTCCCAATGGTAGAGTGCCGTGTCAAGTTCCACATTATCGCTCACGGACATGTTGATGACGCTTCCCGACCGGGCCACTGAACCGTTTGCAGGCGAGTTCAGCGTGATCGTTGGTGCTTGGGTATCATTGAAGATCTGTGTCACGAAGACATCCCGACTACCTCCATATGACTGATCAAAGGCATTACGAGTCGGATAGTCCGAAGATGCAGTCTGACCCAAAATAGTGATGTTACCATCATTCGTGATTGCAACGTCATATCCGTAGTCTTCACCCTCCCCACCAAGGAATGTGCTGAACTTGAGCGACTGTCCGTCCGCCGCAAATTTAGTGACTGCCACTTCGGCGACCGCTACGTCAGTTTGAATGGCATTCTTAAATGGATAGTTCGTACTGCCTGAGAAGCCCACGACATACATGTTTCCTGAAGAATCGACAGCAACGTCTCTAAAATCATCGATGTTTGATCCTCCAACGTATGTTGCATATCCAAGCGAACCGTTGGGTAATACCTTAGCAAGATACCCATCTCGTGATCCTCCTAAACTGGAGTCGAACGGATTAACGAGTGGAATATCTGACGACTCAGTGTAACCGACAAGGTAGGCCGTACCTGTTGGATCCACGGTCAGTCCAAATCCAAATTCTGCGTCCGTGCCACCATAATATGATGAGTAGGAGATGCTTGAGAAATCGGCAAGGATCTTTGTGATGAACGCCTCATCAGAACCCTGTGAAGTATCGAACGCATTCACCCGTGGGAAGTTTGAGGATTGCGTAGTACCACAAACGTAGATGTTGTTGCTGCTATCTATTGCAATATCAAATCCCCATTCAACGCTTCCGCCGCCAAGGTACGTGGAGAACCGGAGGCCATTCCCTGTGTTATTGAATACAGTAACAAAGGCATCTTGCGATCCATTGAGTGAGCTGTACAGTTCGTTGGCGAGATCGAAATTCGCAGATTCGGTCGTACCTGTAATGTATGCATTTCCACTGCTGTCAACTACTATCTCTCCAGCGGAGTCTTTATCATCGCCACCCAAGTAGGTGGAATAGAGCAGGGTCGAACCATCAGAACTGAGCTTGGTCACGACTATATCATAGTCGCTCTGTTTGGTTGACTGATACGCATTGACGACCGGATAGTCGTTGCTACTTGTGGATCCCACAATGTAGATGTTACCTGATCCATCGACTGCGATTCCATTCCCGTATTCATTTAACGACCCTCCCATGAATGTACTGAACACGAGATCACCGGTCAGGGTCATCTTTACTATGAATATCTCAGTACTACCACTGAAAGTACTATTGTATGCATCCTTCAGCGGAAAATTCGAAGAATACGTCCGTCCAATCATATAGACATAGCTACCATCAACATAGACATCGCCGGGTTCCTCTTGCCCGCTTCCGCCGATAAACCCGGACATTGTTATGACCATTGGGTCGATCACTAAGGTTTCATGTTTGTCATAGTTGCCGACTTGGAAGCCATATGAGTCGCTGCTCTTCTGGACGAAGACGCCGTTAATGGTCTGGCCATTTTGCAGCATGAGTAGATCTGATTCACCATAGGCAGTGACACCGTTGGTCACCGCAGTCACCTGTGTGTTTTCAACAACGACCTGTGTCCCTATAATCACTACTTCGATCTGGTTAGGGTCGGCCCACGGATGGACAATAAACTCGCTCTTGAGACCACGTTCTGTCATGTAGTATCGCAAGTCGATTCCATCGTAGATATTGCGATAGATCACGTCATCAAATGTGGGAATGTTAGTGTATTGCAAATCGCCAATGAAGTAGTTGATAACATGGGTCTTTTTAGCGGCTCCCTCTGGTTGTACATAGTTCGCTCCACGGAATGAGACCTCTGTAGTGAAGTGCTGACCATCCGGATTGGTCACTACGATTCGTACTCTCGAGGGGAGAAAACCCACTTGGATCCCATTAGATCCAACATAGTACTTCAAATCGCTATCCGGCGCCTGTCCGACGTTCTTAATAAAGCCACCAAACGGTATCGTTGGAGTCCGTGCTGCTGCTGAACGATCTACTACATTATTGTTCATTGTTGGAATATTCTTCATTGCATTAACAGTAGCTCCCTCCCCAGTCGAACTGGGCACTGCTGCAGTTAATCCTATAGTTAGTGTGCTCTGTAAAAGTAATATTAAGATAAATAATAGGCCTTTATGGCTCAAAGGAACACCTTCTCCTGAATCCTGACACAGGAACCTATCTTTGGGTGCGCAATGGCACAAACGAATATAAATAATCGCTGATTATTATCATGATTCATCAGAGGTCGTGTTTCACAATGCACTTTCTTTTCGG
This sequence comes from Candidatus Thorarchaeota archaeon, assembly GCA_021498125.1. Lineage (NCBI taxonomy): Archaea > Promethearchaeati > Candidatus Thorarchaeota > Candidatus Thorarchaeota archaeon. The sequence goes on from JAIZWL010000011.1 coordinate 21,133, forward strand.
TATCATGCTTTAGTTTTATTAGATCAGTTCAATCCGCAGGTCTCATTTTTCTTGGATCTATGTTTGTGTGTTTCTCTGGTCTGTACTGTGGTGATTCAACTATTGTCGCTACAAATTTAAGTGGAATATCTTGCCTTTTGGACAGAGGTTCGCCACGAGATTTGATAGGAGGGCGTTTTGAGTATGATCAAGCTCGAAGAACTTTTTGAATTGGTCCGGAACCGGACAGGATTTCTTGTTATCTTTGCGATGATGTTACCTTATGCAGTCCAGATCATCGAACTGAACGATGGAACCCCTGCCTTTGTCTTTATCTCACTAATAGGAGTTGTAGTGGGGGTTATTGTTTTTGAAGGAATTACGTTCGATATGCAATTTGTTGGTCTTGGATTATTCACATCGGGATTTTACTGGTTAATCGGATTGATATTCTGTGCGCTGAATATTATGATGATCCGTGTTCTCTGGCTGTATTCTGAGGATCGGAAGAAACGGAATGAGGTAATTGTCGCAGCACTTTATTTTTCGGCAATTCCATTGTTTCTTGGAGGTGTCATGGGACTATTTCCGCTGCCGTTTGTTGCTGGTGCAGTAATTATTAAATTATTCGCCGAGAATAACCTACCGCCTGTAATTGTCGAGTCTGATATTGAGCCGGACGAGAAAATTCATGGTCAAGTCACAATATCCGAACACGAAACAATTGCATCAATCGAGTCGGAGAGTGCTTCCGTAGAGGGGTTACCAATTGCTACGGCTCCGATGCCAGAAAAAGAGTTTGATGAAACAATGGTCAGAGAGTCGCCTACTTTTTCCGAACGACTCCCCCGCTTCTTTGTTCATGGTCTCGCATTTTCGCTCATTGATCTTGTCTTTAGTCTTCTCTGGCCGATTGTCTTGGGCACTTCGATTGCGACAGGCTCGATATTGGGTAATGTTATATTACTTAATTTATTGGCATTCTCAATGGCTGTATCACTCATCGGTATTGGTCTCATCAATGCATGGATCTCTGAGCGAGTGTGGCACATCAACTGGAATTATGGACTTGGCTCCCTTTTGTTTTCGGGAATTATCCTGTTTGCTGTCACTCAGATCTTGATAAAGCCCTTCAGTGCACTAGCCGGAATATTTCTCGAGAGTTCCTTGCTTTTGGTGGGCATCATTATCTTCATCCGTTATGGGGTTCTCTCTATATTTATCGGAATGCTTGGATATCTGCTTGGTGATTATTTGCAACGACGCAAGGGCGCAGACTATTGAAGTGCGACCACGGTACGATGAGGAACACTCTCCTGATGGCTATGCATCGCTCGTATCACAGACTTTATTTCAGTAACAGTAGTGACTTACATGCACTTGTGCTTTCCATGAGTGAATGAGAGTAGGATGTGCCGCGAACTGCCAAATAAAAAACAGAATGGTAAAGAGGATGCAGGTGGCTTGATAATTGCCATTGGAGTTCTCTTTATTGTATTTCTCGGGATTCATACTATCTATCTTTTGATCCCTATTTTTGTGTTGGTCATTGTTCTCATTTCTACATTGACCACTGAGAACAAGATTAAGGCTAGGACATCAGAGCGTCACAGGGTCTCGGATGTTTCCTATGCTAACTCGTACACCGAAAAGCCAATCTACGACCAGTGGCGCCGAAAGGAAAAAGGAGTTTCACTAGGGCTTCTCATTCCAATCTTCATTCTGGGAATGTTCTTTATGAATGCGGATTTCAGCTGGCCTTTTCTGATTCCCCTCTTTGTTCTTGTCACCATTTTCTTTGGAGATTTGGTAAGTGACCGACGACGAGGCGAACGAGTCCGCACTGTTCTCACGGAGAGTCACGGGCGTACGCTCTCCGAGATTGCCGATGGTGCTGGGCTTCCTGAAGACCAGGTGATTCAACAAGTTGTTCACGAAAAGCGTCGAGGAACGGCTGATGTCTGGTTTGATCCCGCGACTGGTGTTGCAACTGATGAACATTTTCGGGATCAGGTCGAGAGACCTGCAAGAGGGACTTGTGTCTACTGCGGTTTCGCGCTCCGGGATGATGATCGTTTCTGTCCGTATTGTGGTGCTCCAATCCGTGGGAGTTAGAGCCAGATCTTAGTCTGGTTCTTTATTACACAGTCACTTTGGGTCACGCATGATTTGTGTAGTCCTGCTAATTTTGTTTCATAAAAACCGTTGACTTCCTAGTTATAACGAGTCTTTACGTGTTCAATTTTTCAGGATATAAAAATAGCTGGTTATGGGGGTTGCAACATCAGCAACCAAGGTTGATTGTAGTATTAGTGCTGCAAACAATAGTCCGCGTTCAAGTTTCCATCGGCTCACTTGAAACGTAGTGTATTGACCTGTTGGGTGATTAGGGCCGCCTAACTATTCAATAACAGTTGCCACCCATTCGAGTTCAATGAGCAGTAGCTTTTGGTCATCGCTACGTGGTGGTGGTCTGAAGCTTCTTCTGCGGTTCGGAATACCGCTCGTAAGAAAAATGTTGTAGTTTAACGTGTTTGTCCTAGAGCAGAGGAAAAAGTTTGCAACAGGCTCGTATATGCATCTTAGTACACTTGCAGTAGATCACGAGAAACAGGGACAAGGTTTCTGTAGCAAGACCGTGCGGCCCATATTTGCATACATTGACGAGGTCAGACTCCCTTGCTATCTTGAAACTCAGAGTGAGCGAAACGTACTTGTTTCAGCCTGTATTCCAAAAACAGTGGTAAGAACTGTTGGCGCTGGGCTTCACTCGAGAAGAAATATTTATTCAAGGTATCATTCCAGAACGCCCTAGTGAGAACATTAACTGCTCTCTTTGAGGATGATTTTGGAAGGGGAATTAGTCCCTCCACATCCAACATCTAGTAACACCTCTCTTCTCAGTTGAGCACAATCACTTCCTATTTTATTAGATAATTTGATAGTAATATCATTACTTCAATTTTTTCCTAATCATGCAGTGCTGGACTTCTTTTTGTATCTGCAACTTGATCGGATGAACTCTCTCCTGTTTGATCAACCACCTTCGTGAATACGCAATTTGATAATTACTTGTACGATTCCTCAAGTTCTCAAGTATCGGAGTTGCAGACAGTCTTGCGAATAAACAAGATAATATAATGCTGAATGATTTGGTAGTGGTAGTAGTGCTGATTTTGCTAGGATTCCGTGTGTCATATCAGCGCTTATTGTTCACTCAGCCGTGGATGATCCTCATTAGTAGTAAAAAAATGATGCCCTCCCCCCAAACGGAATCGGCAAGGTCTATCTTGCCTGTTGGATCTGGTCCATCAGCTTTTTGTAGTCCTTATCATCGGGTTTGAATTCGAGGCATTTTTTCACGTATTCTTCAGCCTTGTCCCAGTTTGCCATATTCCCATAGGCGAGGGCCGCATAGTAGTATGCCAGTTCCTTTGAAGGATCGAGTTGGATTGCTCGTTCCAGATGATCGATAGCCTTTGCATGATCCTTTGTCTTGTAGAAACAGTAGCCTTTGTAGAAATAGACATCAGCATCATCTGTCATTCCCAGTTCGACCGCTTTGTTCAATGACTCCATGGCCTCGGAGAATCTCTCCGTTCGTGCCTTCACGACGCCGTCATAGTACCAGACTCGGGGATCGTTGGGAGCCATTCCTTTTGCCGATTGAAGATCCAGCTCAGCATACTTGAGATTGCCAGAAGAAATGTTCTTGACAACCGATTCCAGGATGTTAGTGAGTGCTGCTTCATCAACCATCACGAACACTTCCTATGTTTTATGAAAATAGTCTTTTTTCCCCATATACATACTATGGTGCTCGCTAGATAGACTGATAGAAGCAACCACATTTTCGAGATTCTGGTTTCTGTCTTTGGCAATGCCCTGAATGAGACCTTATCCAGAGGTGCACGGCCTTTGTTGCTTTCGAGCACAAGCTTTGTTCTAGCTCCCTTGTTACGGTTTTCACGTCAGGGATTGCTCGTTGGCATTCAAGGTGCAGTAATAATTCTTTTTTAAAAGATGGGAGTTTTTCCATGAACTGATACTTTGCCACCTATCAGTAGATACATGATAATTACTTATAGCCATTTGTTTGATTTTTTAGTCGAAACTAGTATGAGGGTACGTGACACTAGTGGATTCGTTTTAGGATTAATCGCCCTAATCCTGTGCATTTCTCCGGTGATGATACAGACCGGTCTCTTTAGTGTAAACCCGGTTTCCACTGTACACGGCAATACTCCGATCGAGGACACTGTACCAACCAGCGATCCACGATACTATGAAGGCACACTTAATCCTGTTGAAGTCGAGCAGGTGGGTCACATTTCCACAATTGAGAAGTATGTTGAGACCGATGCTGGAAACGAGACCGGCCAGCTAATCTCTTTTGACACGGATAATAATTGGGTGGGTAGTCAGGCTGAGGTCGAGGTCTCCAACCTTACACGGCTCTATTCTATTAACGGTTCCTTTGATGATGGTCTAACAGGAGTCAATTACTACCCAAGCAGCTCTTCTAAGTACTATCCTCTTGGTTGGAGTGCCAGATATACACAGACTGGTCCTAAAAACACAACACAAGTTGCGTCCTATGTCGAGTCAGACGATCGTTTTGTGTCCGTAGAGAATCAGGGGTACACTGCTTCCACGACTAATCCAAATTATTATCATTATGCAGGCACAACAATTCAGTGGAATCAAACTTTTGTAAATGTTCCCTATTCTACAAGTTTTCTCTTGAGTTTTGACTATCTCTATTTTCGAGGACCAATTTACACAGGAACGGGCGATGCACTTACTGGAAACTGTAGCATTAATGTCTATATGAATGGTGATAAGGTCTGGAGTCAGAGTCTTCTTCAACTCTCTTCACATAATACATGGTATCATGTTGGATCTGTGCCAGTAAGTGTGCCTACTATCGGAAATATTTCAGAGGTAAGTATTGGTCTTCTGATCGATGAACAATTATTGCTGGATCCAAATAATGACTATGATGGGGATGGTATAGCTGATGGTGACCTCAATACGGGGTATATTACAGTCCATCTTGATAATGTGCGACTGGTAATGGCCGACCCTCCCTCTTTTGAAGCTGTTAATCTACAGTTCCAAGCTGGCTCTCAAGTGACACCAATTACCGGCGTTAACGGTACTGGTTCTGCGACTATTGTCAATTCTTCTTATTGGACCACTAGTCCGTTGCCAGTACAGGTGACATCTAACACATCCGTGAGTTTCCACTACATTTCTCGTCTACGAGTAATTCGCCTTGGCAACTCGACCTACACTACCAACATTAGTGCTGAAGGCGTCGAGTTCTCGTCTGATCCACTAGTGTCAGCTTATCTGTCGTTCTATTATTATATTGGCTATACTGGTGATTTATCGAATCGATGGTTGACCGTGCGAATTCCTACTGATTGGGGCAACGTCAGCGTGTACGACTCATTCATGACGGATATTACTTCTCTCTGTACTATCGCTCCCGGAGAAATATGGGCTCCTGACTCTCTTCTTGAACGGCTTGGGTGGTGGTTCTTTACTGCTGAATCCCCGAACTATTTACAGTCGGTCAAGGCTCAGAAATATAATGATTCAACATCGGTTTGGAGTGACAGTTCGATCTTTAGGACCTCCAATGTATCGCGTATTACTGCGTCATTTGGTAAGACAGGTCCTCAATCTTTACTCGGTTACCCTGCGCGGGTGCAGTGGTACCTGCCAAATGGGTCTCTATGGTATGAAGAGATGAAGACTGGAACTGGTCAGGGGGTATTGAATAGTACACCTGTCATTTTTGGGGGCATTAATACCAGTGCGGGTATCTGGTCTGTTTACATAACTTGGAACAACGGTTCAGAGATAGGCTGTGGTCGTGTAGAGTTCAGACTGATTCATAGGCTCAGATTAGAGCCTGTAACCGCATATATTGAAACAGAAGTTGGTACCGTTGTGAGTGTTGCTGTTTATGTTTATGATGATGATCAAGGAACCTTTCTTTTAGACTCTGGACTTTCTGTGTCTGGCAATTGGACGCCAGCGAGCATCGATCTCCTTCCGGATGCGCCACACAATAGATGGGCTGGCGACTTCAATACATCCTTTGTGTCCCCCGGCAACAATACTGTCAGGATAAATGCAAGCGGTGCTTCTTATGATCCCTCTTCAACCGAAATTGTGATTGGTGTGCTGTACACTAGAAACTCGCTCACCGCAAATGTAACATTGATTGATATGGCTCTCAATTCAACTCAGAGCATTCAATTGGAGTTCAAAGACTCCTTAGGAACTGCAATCAATGAGGCGAACATCTCGACTTCGATCATGCTCGGGTCATCCAATGGCATATCATGGGGATCTGTGGCTGACATTGGTGCTGGCAATTATCTGATTAATTTCACAGGTCATACCTCTGGAACCTACACAATCAGAATGGTTGCAAGTAAACCAAATTACGAATCGACAGATGTCACTCTTCTAATATATGTGGACACTATTCCCACTTCTTTGGCTTCTCTCAATGGCTCTGCAGATGTGATCACTTATGGCGATCAGTATGACCTGTTTCTCCATTATACAAATGAGAGTGGGTATGGTCTCTCAAATGCAAGTGTGAGCATTCAAGATGTGAAACCATCAACGGGTCTCCCTTATGGGCTAGTTGAAGATCTTGATGATGGTTTTTACCATATCCGGTTTAATTCGACGGAGATAGGCATCTACTCAATCGTGGTCCTTGCGAACAAGACCAATTTTCAGCCACAGTATCTCTCATTCACACTCACGGTTACGAAAGACACAATGTTCCTCTCAGTCGCTGATCCTGCCCCCGTTCTAACTGTTGGTGAGCTTTACAATTCATGTGTGTATCTTAATGCTTCTACTGGTCAAGGTTTATCCGGGGCCGTCATCAATGGAGTTGATTTGCCTCAAGCCCTATTGAATCTCTCTATCTTTGATTGTGGAAATGGAAGTTATTTTGTTACTTTCCGGCTTAATGATACTGGCTTCTTTCATTTTGTTCTGGCTGCGGCCTATCCTAATTACGCAAATACTACTGTTGTGTTCTCGGTCTCGGTAGTCCCTATACAGACTACTCTGTCCTTAGTCACAGGTACTAATTTGGGAATCACCCTTGTTGGAACCGAGTATGAGATCTTATTATTCTTCGAGAGCACTGAACGATCCGAGAACGTCACGGGTGCATCTATCGATGTTCGACTGGATGAAGGCGACCCACTAAATTGGACACTTGAAGAAAGTGAAGAGTATTATGCTATTCGTTTCACTGCACCCAGTACTGGACGACGGATTATTACCATTACGGCCTCAAAAATACACTATCAACCGGACTATATTGTCTATATTCTTGATGTCAGTCCTATTCCCACAGCACTGGAGGCTCTGGGCACGCCAGATCGTCCACTGTTCAACAGAACCAAATATTTCACGTTGAATTATCATTGTGTACTGAATAGCAGCGGCGTGGGCAGAGCGACGATCGATATTGCTGGTGATGGTCATGAGTGGTTTAACTGGACGTACTTAGGTGATGGGGTCTACAACTTTTCAGTGACCCCCACTGAACTTGGACAATATAACATCCAAATTTCGCTTACTCGTGAAGGGTTCGTGCCTCAAAAATTGACGATGTCTTTTGAAGTCGTAAAGATTCCAATTACTATTGTCATGTCCCCAATTGTCTGGAAAGAGGGTACTCCACTCCTGATTTCTCTCCAAGTTATGGAGGCTGATTCAGGACTGCCTGTCACTGGTGCATCAGTAAGTTGTCAGATATCTATCCCGAATTCTGCGCCTGTCAACATTGTGTTACATGAGGAAGCTCCTGGCAATTATTCGGGCTCAGTAGAGATTCCCTTTACCGGCGAGAACTCATATAGCCTAGAGATCACAGTCACGAAAGAAAACTACAAGCTTGAAGAAGGGCCGCTGCTTACAAGTATAACATTAGTTCCTGATTACCGATCACACTTGCTTTCTCTGCTGGTGTCTGTTGGATCCATTGGTGCAATCATCTTTTCAACTGTCTTTATTTCCGCTATTGTTTATCGTATCCATAGAAAACGTCACCAGCAACGAGAGGCAATTGCTATTGATATGAAACAGCGTCTTGATGATGCTGGTAATCTAATCGGTGTCATCATTCTGCATAAATTGAGTGGACTACCATTGTATTCCCGGTTTGTCAGAAATGCATTTGATGAGTCTATGGTCGCGGCCTTCATTACTGCAATCACTCACTTCAGAGCTGAGATCGACTCATCAACTCAAGTCGAGGGGAAGGTCTCTCCCATGTCCGATATCATTCGTATTGTCACAATGAAGAATCTTCTCTGTGCGTTTGTGACTTTAATGCCTCCCTCTCAGAATCAAGAACGCAAGTTCGAGACCTATGCTAAGATAATTGGGATCAGATACGCTTCAGATTTCGAAAACCCTCCTGTAGAAGTAATCGATAAAGAGATGACAGATATCCTAGATGAATTAGTGAACGACATTCTAGATGGAAATCTCCTAAGACCATTCAGGGTCGAAAAAGTAACTGATGGATCTCGTGAGCTGCAAATTCTACTTGAAGCATCCAATGAGTTCCCAGATGGGGTATTTAGGCTCTCTGAGATTGCCTCGTTTCTGATGACAACGGGCTTCCGAATGATTGATACCTATCTTCTTATTCTGAAAGCATTGAACGAAAAAATAGTTGTTCCAGCTGGAAATGACTATCTGCTGGACTCGTCAGATGAGGAATAAGTGACAATCATTGCCCGTTGATTGCAAAGATCAATCATACTCGAGTAGTAGCGATTCCTATTGCTTTTCAGAAAGTAGACACAAAATCGGGTTTAACAATCAACTCAACTGAAGATACGTTTTCTTTAGATCACATTATAGGAACCGCAAGGTGTAATCTCCTTGCAAAGTCACTGTTGCGGGGGTCGTATCATGTCCCAGTGCGTAAACTCCGTTTCCGGAGGGATGCATTCCGCGACAACTTCGAAACCAAAGTGTTGATAGATTGATACGTTTCGTTCGCTCTCAGTTTCAAGGTAGCAGGGGAGTTCGACCCTGTCTAAATATGCAAGCACAGGTCGCAGTGACTTGCTACAGTAACCTTGCCCCTGTTTCTCTGGATCTACAGCAAGTGAACTAAGATACATGTACGGTGTTGTTGCAAACTTTTTTCTTCGCTCGGATGTAAACTCGATATATCTTAGTATTTTTTTTACCAATCCCATACCGTATTTTCGAATCAGCTTGAATCCACCATGCCGAAGAGCTTTCAATAAACCGCCGTTCATTGAACTCGAATGTTTCCATATTGCTATGCCCTCTATATCCTCTGAAGTTGTGAGCACATCCCCACTGACGAGACCCTGTTTAAGCACGTATTCGAAAAATAGTGGTAAATACTGCTGCCGCTGGGTCTCATCAGGAAAGAAGTATGTCATCAAAATGTCATTTTTGAATGCGCCTGATAATACATCTACTGCTCTCTTGAAGGACGATTTCGGAAGCGGAATTAACCCCTCTACTTTTATCTCCATGCATGAACACCTCACGCTATTCTCTACTACTTTTAGTTTCTATCTCTCTATTCGAATAGATGTATGAAACTGAGCCAACATTTTTGATTTTTAACAGATATAATGTATCTTATCTGCTTTTTGAGTTTATCAAATTTCTCTTTCGAATCTAATGATGCAAATGTATTTCCTGATTAGTCGGTAACGTTTCAGTCTAAATCTGATACTAATTAGTTTGCCAAATCCTCTTCGCAATCAAGTATTAATCTGAATGCTGTTGCTTTTGTCACGTGCATCCCTTTCATATTTAAGATAATTAAAGTGTCCAGAAATCATATGATTCTGTATGCGAATCAGTCCTGAATGTATTGGACTCTAATTATTGTAGAAGTTACTAACGTAGTATATATTTGATTTACTTCTTAGGTTTCTTAACTTCAACAGCTACAATTTGAGCAAATGGAAACAACTCTTCATACGGCTCGCCGCTGTGTTTGCTTACTGCAACATAATCATCCCCGACATGATGAATATATCTAGTTCCGGCAAAGTACCTGCTGACGGTAGATATACTCAGTCGGTATCCCTTCTCACGTGCTTCCTCTAGTATTTCTTTTAAAGATGTCATATCCATATTTTATGATTTTTCTATTTAAGTATTGGGCCATCCCTTACTGAATTAGTTTTATGGATGATGTTTTCGAAGAGATCGTGTATGATCTAGATGAGATTTGAGGCCCGATCAATTTTGCCATCCCGCTAGATGACTAAGCTAATGATTGGAATACCAGTGGCAAATCCAAGGTGGAGTTGTGGTATTGCTGATGTTGAGGTTTCGCTGGTACACTTGTTTTGTCGCGTTGTAGTATTTCGTCTTACTTTCGTTTATGGTTGCCTATTGATATTTACAGAAACAATCTGTGCGAATAGAACCACCTCATCATACATTTGATCAGGTTGTTTGCTTATTGCAACATAATCATCACCGACATGATGAACGTACTTGTTTCTGAATTCAAACCCGGTGATAGTGTACACTCCCAACTTGTAACCTTTTTCACGTGCTTCTTCTAGTAGATCTTTGAACGATGACATACCCATACTCCGAAACCTTTCTTTTTGAGTTATTAGGTCTCGAATTATGGGCTTCACCTATTGGGCGACTGGTTTCCAGTACTCCTTCTCATGGTCTTCCAAAAATCTTCTCAAGTTTGATGTCCCACCAGATGACTAAGATAATAATTGGAATTCCAATGGCAAGGCCAATGTAGAGTTGCAGTATTGGTGCGATTAACGAATCGTTTGTGTATATCTCAACTACGAACGATCCGGTCACATCCAGATTCGGATTGACTCGTGAAATGGTGAGATTGTACGTGGAGCTCTGATCCAATGATACATTGAGTTTCCACAGAGTAGACTGTTCGAAGAATGTGATATTTGCTATCTGTACTGGGGAACTTCCTGCTGATTCGAGTGATAGTATGATGGGTGTCGATTTTATATTCGTAGATGAGACCGTCAGTGATGAAATTATTGCGTAACAGGATTCGGGGTGAGCCAAATTAGTCGTAGGCAGGGTCACTCTGGTAGTGGGACTGCTTGTTGTCAGATCAAAATTGTATGTTTCTTGAGCGAGTAGTGTGGGATTGCGGGCGGGTCTTCGGAAGAAGTTATCTCCGTATTGAACAGTGGGACCCGGATCCATTGTGACTAAGACGCCTTGAATTATTATTATATATGCCAGAACCAAATAGATTGCGAGTGCCACTGGCGATCTATGACGTGGCCATTTTGCCTTGTATGTGTAATTACCATCTGCCTCCTTGACCGGAAAGAACCTATACTGCCCCTTATATGCGAGGCCTAAGACTGCAAAAAGCATCACCGCACCGTAGAATCCCACTAGGCTCGCGGGAGTATTTAGTGGTTTTTGAGTCAGGAGCCAGTATTGATAATCAACAAGGACATGAATGGATGCATTCTTGTCGAGTCGAACAAACTGTAGTACAAGAGTTTCGTAGTCAGGTGTGACAATAATGCACGTGTCATCGATCTCAGTCACATTGGTGAATTCGGCAATTACCATCTGAGTATTATCCGTAATCTTAACACTGATCGGCGTATCATTAGTCCTGAGTGATTTTATCTCCACCTGTGTAATCCATCTAGGGGGATAAATAGTGATATTATATGATGGTGAGCTTGTGGTCAATGTTGCATCATACGGAAGCTGCCATTGCTCTATAGTGTGATATGGCGGCTGAAATTGATTTAAGAGAGTTGCTCCAAGGTATGGAATGGCACAAACACTGAACACAATTAGCAAAATTGTTGGTCTTGTAATATATGAAATCTTTCCCATATCTCCCACTTCATGCGCATCTATCCCAGAAAGTGTATAAGTTTTGTTACATGCGCGGCTCTGTGTGAAAAGTCTGAGTGATAGAGGATTATGAAAAGAGTGAACACCATTTTGTTTCCGGATCCGAAACTCTTCAGGATTCATTCTGCCTTGAACGCTCTATGGCCGTGGACTTTTCACACAGCTCCTACATGCGCAGTACCGTTTTTCTGCCCAGTTACCGACAGTGTGCGTTCTGTTCTAATCGCGGTATCTCTCAATTCATACGAGGCTTCGGATCTTTAGATACACGAGCACTGGAATTGTGATGATCACACTGATCAGAATGAGCATGAGGAACGCATAGGCTTCGTTCTGGAATGGGAGCCCGACATTCATGCCGTAGATGCTGGCAATGAGTGTGGGGATCATGGCGACCAGAGAGATCGAGGTCAGCGTCTTCATGACCTTGTTCAAATTGTGGTTGACAATGCTGTCGTACGCATTCATTGCGTTATCGATCAGGTCACGGTAGATTGCGCTCAACTCTAATTGCTGTTGCAGGTCCACCTCGAGATCTTCCAGTCTGTCCTCATCAAGTACCATTCTTCCGATGGACCGTAGCCGCATTAGCCTGCGCAGGACCTTCATGTCCGCCTTCAATGCCGCCTCCATGAACACAGCATCACGGGAGAGTTGGAAAAACCTGTTGAGTTGGGACGGGTAGATCTCCGTGAAGATAGAGTCCTCGATGCTGTTGATGGTCGCCTCGATCACGTCGAGCATGTGTTCGAACGAACCGATGACGATCTCCCATAGTACATAGATGACCTCGGCGGCTGTAGTACACAGGCGGATCTTTCGCATGAGCCGATCTTTACGAAGGGGGATTCTCTGGTGGCGTAAGATGACGATGTCTCGACCATTCGTAAAGACGCCCACTGGGAACGTGGAGTACTCGCGGTCAGTGACCTCAAGGTTGACCGGGACGCGGAGGACGAGCATGGTGAATCTGTCCTCAACCTGAAGTCGTGGCCGTTCATCATAGTCTTGGAGGTCTCGCAGATCGTCAAGATCAATGTCAAAGTGGTGACAGATCTCCACAAGGTCCTCTTCTTGGATCGCCTGAACTTCAACAAGCAGCGGCTCATCTGGAGCGTTCTCGAAATCTGGATATTCGATTCCGCTCTCCAGTGCGATGATCGAGAATATTCTCTCCGTGTCTGCGTCGCTGCTCATCCAAAGCACCTCAACATAAGTACGCACGTAATCCTTTCAGCATCAGCAATGTTGGTGGTCTCTCTAAGATCACCTCACCTCTCATGAATGTCATGAGGCTGACTAGTTGCCAGATGTCGTATCCATGTATCTCAATCTGACGTGTAATATAAATGAGAGGAATATCACGAAGATCACTTTGTAGCAAGGTGCACGGCTGCAACGCCAAAGAAGATCTTTTTGAACCAGACCGACTGGAATCCCGCTCTCCTAATGAGTAAAGAGAGGGTCTCGGCATCATAGAATCCTTGAACCGTATCTGCGAGAAATGAATATCCTTCCTTAGAACCTGCAAGAAGCGGGCCAAGATGATTCACCGCAAGATCGACGTATCTGTGAAAACTCTCCCGAATGATCGGTTGTGATGGTTGGCTGGTTTCCAAATTTAGAAAGATGCCACCCGGACGCAGGACACGATAGAATTCTCTGAAGACACTTACGAGTTCGGAAGGTCCATTGTTTAGGTTGCGAGTGGCAAAGGATATTGTGACAAGATCCACAGACTCGTCCAAGAACGGAAGTCTTCGTGTATCGGTCAGAATGAATTGCAGTCTGTGGGATGGCTCCTTATTCTTTGATGCGGTGAGCATATCCTGACTAAAGTCACTGGTGACAACTCTTGTTCGTCTGTCTGCGATCTGTTGTAAGAGTGCTGCCATCTCGCCAGTCCCACTACAGACATCGAGCCATGTCCCTCTTAGTTTGAGTTTCTTGACAATACGGACTGCCAAGCTTCGCCAGATAATATCGAGACCAAGTGTGAACACGTGATTTACCTGTTCATACTTTTGTGCTATGTCACTGAACACCTGTTGTAGACGAGCAGTCATTATAGTGACCGAGTTCCTTGTTCCTGTTCTTTAAGGTTTCACCTCACAATGACAAAGGTATGTCATTTACGTTGTCGGAGTTTCACAATTACTACGACTACAACAACAACCGCTGCCATGCCTCCGATCAGTACCAAAATAATCTCATTACTGAGAAATCCTGTTGGTATCGTGTTCGTTGGTATGGTGGTTGTAGTGTTAGTTGTACTCTCTGGCACAACTGTCACAAAGACGGTGTCCTTGGCATAATTTCCATTCAGATCCCAGATGATAAGCGTATAATTGTATACGCCCACATTCAGTCCATCCACGTTTACTACTATCGGTTCTCCATTCCATGTTCCTGAATTGATAGCGACCCCGTTTCGATAGAGCGTATAATTAGATGGATTCGAATCACTTGGGTTCCATACGATCTGATGGCCAGTCGTTCCTATCTGATAGGTTATGTCCAACGGATGGTCAATAATTGGTGGTAATGACACATTGACAAGGACCCATGTTGTGAAGGAGGTTGAGTGTCCAAACGAGTCTTCTGCGTAGAATGTATAATTATATGCACCCTTCGTGAGACCGTTCAAACTGACAGTGGTCGTGTTTGATTGAGTGGTCCATGAAAATTGTGATTCGCGAACGTTGTTCACCCATAACTCTAGGAGAGAGGGATATAGACTTCCAGCCACCCATGTTATTGTTTTACCAGTCGGATCTGTACATGCTAGATTGGTCAGACCCCAAATAAGTGGAGGTTGATCCGGAATTGAATCTCCAGCTGTGAACACGGCATCAGAGATATCTTCAGCATACATGCCACGATCGGTCGTTGTCACCTTTACTACATATGTGTCCCTGTGTTGCCATGACGTTGTATCCCATGTAAACTCATCAATCGATAGATTCGATGCAACTAGCATGAATGTCGTTCCGCCATCATTTGAGATATAGACCTCATGATTCGGACTGCAGTCTGCATTCTTTGATACAACAGTCCAGTCGATCGTTTGACTTCCCGTCCAGTCCTCTCCGCCATTCGGAGTATTCAGTGTTACAGTGGGAGCAAAGAAATTGTTGAAGGTGACATTATTCCACGTTCTGACATACGTTGATCCACCTTTTGTCGTGGCTGTGGCAATGATATCCCGTGTCGCATTTTGTCCGAAATTAGTAGTATCATACCATGCAGAACGGCCAGCAAATTCAACAACCATGCTTTTGCGTGTATCTACATGTAGTGTGAATGTACCTGATTGTGCTGCATAATTGTATATCCCAAAATATATTGAACCGGATCTATCTGCAGTGATTGTGCAACTCTCCGGTCGTCTGCTCGTGGCCATCTTACTACCTAGAATGTTGTTTGCGTATGTCCATGTATCACTTACAGTGTCCGCCCACCATGCCATGACATCACAATCGTCGGAAGTGAAATCTAGGCTTAACTTCACAGGGTCGTCTTTTTGGATCCCATTGACCAGTACCCACGCAAATTGTGTCTGATCAATTGTCCCGGTGAATGGGTTATAGGACGATGAAGGTATCACCAAATCACCTGTTTTTTCAAAGTACATTCCCGTCTGGAAGCCGAGGCTCGTATGGTCGATTTTCTTCTCAGGGAAGTTTGGTACTGAAATCTCTGAAATTGTCACATTGACTATGATATGATCTCCATTCAATACGTCGTTCGTTTCGAATGGGGCTGGTGTCGTATTCCAGTTAGAGTAATACGTCTGTTCCATAGTCGGTTCTGCGATAGCACCATATGTCATTACTTTAATTGTGTAGTTAAGCGGGAGTGACAATTGCTTGTCCATATCTGTCGGATGAATTAACAGATAATACATGCCTATGGGATTAGTGGGGAGTTCGACCATCACCGCCGTTGTGCAGTTCGTGCTCGAAGCGTCACCCGTCAATTGTGTACAGTTCTCATTGAAGACTTGTACAGTCATAGCACACCCGGCATCTTCCCAAATGACTCGAACTCCCATATTCTCCGTCTCAGAATGTGGGTTGTAAATTGCATAGCTCCTATAGTCGCCTACCAAGTCTTTGCCCATAAGTCCGTACACAGGACTATCATACGGTGAGAGATCCGTGCCAGTTCCAGACACTATTGTATTTTCTTCGGTCATATCCGCCGAGAGATTCCCGACAAGACTGAAACTCCATGGTACCGTCACGGTTGTTGTGCCATCAGAAATTTCGGCATACCCTTGATAGATGCCTGTGTCATCTACGGGTGCTGTCAATTTCCATGTATACGTTGAAGATCCACTGCCGGGCAAGGCTGTGATCATCGACGTAGATTTCTTTTCCCAGAAGATCACAGTACATTGGAAAGAGTGACCTGAGTTAGACATATCATCATCAAAAGCTGGATCGTGGATTACAAGTGTTAAATCACCCTTAAGAATTGCAGAGAGGCTCGACATGTTTGTCGCGAAGGACATCATGCTCGTGCACGAAGAATTGCGCCCATCTGCCAGACGGATTAGTTCGTTGCCTTGTTGGGTCGATGCGTCCCATCTATTGGGCATGCCATCACTTGGATCATCATCAGACCAGTCATAGAGAAATGACCATGGTGCGCCGTATTTGGAAATATCATCTTTGTTGAATGAAATTCCTATTGTGACATATGAATAAGTTGAGACCGCCGAATCATAGGTCGTTGCGCCGATTTTGTCCCTGAGATCATACCATCCATACATCTGTGCGGAACTAACTGTATCATTATATGTGAAGGTCGTGCCTGAGAACGAATACGTTTCAGCTTTGTGCCAATAGTATGCTGAGGTCGTCCACCCCGTCGTATCTGTAATGTATGGACCAGACACATTGGTAAAGATCTTCTGAGTCACATTTGTCACCGAACCTGGAAAGACCTGACCAAAATATAATGATCCCTCGCCAAACCCTGAAGGTAGGCTCGAATGGGCTACATCTGTATGTAGCATATCCGACGGGCCGGAACCGCTATGGCTCCATGCTTTATTAGCAATTCCCATCAGATTGTCAAATGAATCACTTGACTCGACAATGAATCCAACATCATTTTTGACATACTCACAAGCTGCTTGTGCATCAACTCGACCAAAGCCTTCAGTTGCAGGATCATACCCTAATCGCTCAGATGTGCTCTGAATTATGGTCTTGACCTTATCCGGAGACCATGATAGTCCCTTGTCATTCAGGGCCTCAATGACCAAAGCTGCAACTCCTGCAACAACTGGTGCAGACTGACTTGTTCCTGAGAATAATGTGACATTGGAATAGGAACTGCCCCAATGTTGGCCTAGATACGAGGCATATACGGGTACTGGGGCATAGGCAGCCAGACCCGGAGCGACAACGTCCGGTTTAACGTATCCTAAGAACGAGGGTCCTCTGCTTGAGAACGAGGCAATGCCCTCGATATTTTGATCCGGCCCATATAGGTACTCCAAGTATTGATTACTGGTGGAGGCTCCAACTGTTAGTACTCCTGCTGAACAGCCCGGGGGACCATCGGTCATAAATCCTGAGCCTTCATTCCCCACTGAGAAGATGTGAAGTACTCCGGGATACGCTGGATCGAGATATCCTGGTGTTGATAGAATTGTCCATATTAGTGACAAATAGGACAGTTCCCCATTAGAAGCAACCTCCCATCCCCAAGAGTTTGTCACGAGGTCAGCTTGATGATTTCCTGTATAATTGAATGTGCTAGTTGCCTCATTATAGTCAAATCCACAGATCCATAGATATGCCCCAATTTTGCTGCCTGATGTCAGGGCGCGAACCGAGAGGATCTTTGATTGATTGGCAATACCAGTCATGTAGAAGTACGAACCATTGTTGGAGTCGTAGTATTGGTGCTTCCCCCGGCTGGCAACATGAGCGGCTGTGGATGTGCCATGTGTGTCCGCGTCAAAATACAGACAGACTGCGGCACCATCTGATCGGAATCCATTGAAGACTGGCTCGTCGGTGAACCATTCATTTGCATCGAAGCACCACGAGATAGCTCCTAGACTGTAATCGTTGACGCCGTCCCCGTTCAAGTCTGCCGCCACTACAGGGTTGGAGTAGTTATATGTTGCAACAGCGATATCATCTGTGAAGTCCCAGTCACAGAGGTCGAGGATCGGTTGTGTCTCAGCAGGATTGGTGAGGTTGACGTTCTTATAGTAAATCCCGCCATCCCAGAACCATGACCACGCCTCAGCGCCCTCCCAATCAATAGCCAAATTCCACTCACTGGTTTTAGATGACTTGTACACGAGTGCAGGAGCAAAGGCCCTCATGTACGGAGTGGATCTCTGTTGGAAGATGAACCCCACTCGATAATCACCAAGTACCTCTGATGTGTCAGGGAGTCGTATGTCCTGCCATATGTCATCAGGCATTGTACCAACGTCTACACCCCAATAGTACGCGTAGAGCCATACAAAGCCTATCCGGCGATGATACGGCGAATTTTTGTCTCCATCACCAATCAGATATCTTCCAGACCCCTCATAGTTTAACATTGGATCCCAACTGGAGACGTTGAGATAGACGCCTGTTGCGTTTCGATAGGTGAGCACATTTCCGTCTGACAGCCACGCATCAGGGTCTGCCACATTAGTTGTATTTGCATGAACGAATAGGTTGAGTCCATATCCAGACGGATCATATGTACCATTGTCATAGGCCTCCGTCAGATCGGGAACGCCAAAGTCGCATCCAGTATCAATATGCCCGACTACAATCCCATCACCAGTGTATTCTGCCGCAATGCTCTCAGTTGCACCTACAACAGTACGTATTTCTGACATGTCCAATGAAAACGGCGGCACTTGCACATCCTTTGTATCAGGATTCGCGAATTCATCGACAACGGGGTTTATCATCTTGTCCGCCCGGATCGCTGTTACGCCGCGGAGGTTCATTATACTCTTGAGAGAATCCTGTGATGGCATCGATACTTTTGCTAGTTTGAATACTTTGAAGTCCATCTTCCAGGATAGGTCTGCAAATTCTTCTATCGCGTCCATATCGATCCAAGGTGCACAGTAGACCAATACGCTTGGATTCCCATGCACAAGTGAGATCGAATCGTCAACTGTTCCGCCGGAAAGCCATTTTTCTAAAAGCGGGTCTATATCAGGTCTGAAATCAGGACGTGACCAATTGCTCCAGAGTGCCTCTGATTGTTCTTGGACAATTTCTGGAAGGCTCTGATCATGTGTTATTGTTGCACTCATATGATTGAGCGCGGCCTGTGATGATTGGATATCGTCATTATTCGGTACAGACCTGAAGTAGTACGGATTTCTCGTGAGCTCTGTAAATGAGTCCACAGTGTAATCAGTGATATAAAACGGTCCTGAAGTGATCATCGGTTTTACCATTGGATTTGGATTCCATTGGTTCCATCTACTGGGCTCGAGATTCTGAAAATAGTGTTTGGGAATCACAGGCAAATCTACAAGCTTTGTGAGATGCCAATACGACTCTGTATTAAATTCTACAACCAATATGTAATCTTGTGGGGCATACAGTGCAAAGGCATCTTGAAGACTGCTACTATAGGGATTATCTGGGGCATTACGATAATAGTTGTAAGTGAATGCAATATCTTGAGCTGTGAGGGGTACTCCATCGGTCCAAGAAGCATTTCTCACGATACTGAATGTGTAGCGTGAATGTCCTACGGGAATAGCATGATTGTCTGCATGAGTTTCAGTGATGTAGCTGTTACAGAGCCAATTAATAATACTGCCATCCGGGCCTCTTCGTAGTAGAGGTTCATACAGCTCGCTCAGTACATTCTTAGTAGACTCTGACGTACGGATCATAAAATTAAAGCTCTCAAGGTCGAGGCGATTCCCCCACCGGAATGTACCTCCAAAGGGACCACCTGCCTGACTATGGCGTCTGACTTTTTGGTTTGTCCACCAAGACGCTAATCCGTGAGCAATATCGTTGACGTGCCCCTCAAAAGTATCTGTTCTATATGCCGACACCATTTTGTTCTCATAGCAGACGATAATTGGGCTCTCATAGGCCAAAATTTTTTGCATTTCGATGGCTGCTTCATATACGTCATTATAATCTGTTGAGTAGAGTAGTTTGTCCCTCCATGAATCGTAGGATGCATTCCTGAAGTTGGGATAATTGCGGTCGGGCTCAGTAGCGTATTCAGACCAATACTCGAATCCAAGCCAGTCCACATCAAAGTCGGTGAACGATTTACCCATGAATGCTACATCATAGTCCCCATGTGTTTGGAGTCTAGAATAATAGTCATAAAAATCAGTTGGAACAGATGTTGCATCTATGCCTAGTGCCTGTAGTGCGTCTGCTGCCCTTGTACCAACCTGAAGCGCAATGGATGATGACTGTGCACATTCTATTCGGACCGTGAAATCGGAACCGTCAGGGGCCTCTCGATAGCCATCCGAATCTATGTCGATAAAACCCGCATCTGTAAGGATCTGTTTTCCAAGATTGACATTTTTGTCGTAATAAGAGTATGATAACTGTCCCTCTGCCGAGAATGGATTGATCTGTGGGACTACACTATCAAGTGGAATTGCAGTATCATCCCAGACCTCTTTCGAAATATTTTCTTTATCCAGTGCAAACGCAAAAGCTCTACGAAATGCAGTAATATTGAGAGGATACTTTTGACAGTTGATGATCAAATAGCCATAACCATTCCGTAAAGTCGTGGCGATTTCTATATTTGAGGAATTTGATAATTGATCCACGAATGATGGATCAACGAACTGGCCAATAATATCAATATTATTATTTTGAAGCGCAAGGACTTGGTCCGCATCTTCTCGAATGACCTTGAAAACAAGTTTGTCTATGTAAGGTCCTGAACTATCACTGGAAGTTCCTGCTGCACTGACAGTTTGCAATGCACCTATGTTCGAGCTCACAAAAGTAACTAAGAATAAACTGAGAATGATTATAGCTGTTTTTCTCATTAAAACAACCCCACTACTGACAAGTTGTGGGAATTATCGAGTCTAATATAATTTTCGAGAGGTTTTACAAAAAACCTCGATGTACGAATGGTTTTTGTTGCTGATGACAATCAATGGTTTGGTATCATCGGTGGTTCTACTTGATCGATTGTCATATACGTTTCCATTCTTCAGGAACGGTCTCATTAATTCATGATGATGATTCAACTTTTTATTCATGACTTAGATATTACATGAAACAAATTCTTCATAAGTCAATATTGGTGGATATTCATGGCGGGGCCTATGAGGAGAAACATCGATTCGTATACTTGTCATCAATCATCTAGTTGCTTTAGCTCTTTTTCTCCAAAGAGATTCTTGTTCTCTCTCAAGCCTAGAACGAGATCGCTCTATTATCGTGGATTTGCACTTGCCTTTTCATTGATAGTACTACTACTT
Source organism: Candidatus Thorarchaeota archaeon (assembly GCA_021498125.1). NCBI lineage: Archaea > Promethearchaeati > Candidatus Thorarchaeota > Candidatus Thorarchaeota archaeon. Next base: position 42,521 of record JAIZWL010000011.1, read on the forward strand.
GCACCGGTGCAGGTGGAAGGTGACATGGTAGTAATTCAAACAAGATCAATTAACACTGGGCAGCCATACGTGGTTGATCAAAACACAACAATGCCTCTCGCTGATGTTAACATTAGTATCGTCATTTCGGAGCAATGGCATTACGATATCTCCTTGCGGAGCAGGTTTCAGATCTTTTGTGGAAATACAGCAAATCTCACGTTAGCATTTGTCTATCCTAGTTCGTGGCATTCCTTTTCAGATTATAGCCCCACCGTCCTACACTTTTTCACAATTGCGCTCAATGGCTCTGAAGTAGAGTATGATATTTTGACACAGGCTGAGTTGGCCGAAACCTACATACCTAACGCCGCCAACGATAGCTATCTGTACAGCTGTAATTTTGCCGTGTTCTCAACAGCAGTCAGTTCAAATACAACTTATTTGGTCGATGTGGATTCGGATTTTGAACTTAATTCGACCGAAAATCAATTTTATTTTGATTACGTTGTTGGCACTGCGAAAAGTTGGAGCGGGAACACTCATGAGACCGTTCGTATGCGTGTGACGAATCTTACTCAATTTGAGAGTTGTTCTTTTTATCCTAGTACGGGTCTAGAAATAAATAAGATTGATAATAATACGCACTTGGCGATCTGGGATTTTAACATCAGTTCCTTCGAAGGTGATGTGGTCGCATTCCAAGTGGAACAAAGGAGACCCGAGTATCATGGTATGTACCCTCCAGAGCCCGCGCCTCTTCTCGTTGCTATTGTCCTACTAGTGATTTTTGCCCCCATAATCGCGCTTGCTGTGTATTTACGAAGATGGCCTTGATCTCAGAAGATGTCGCGTGATCGATGAAATATTTTTACTATTATATATTGCCAGAGTTACAAACGGTTGGCAACACTCGTGCATTTTCTCTTCGATTCATTTTTGATCTTAGCTTTGACTCCGGCATCGGATATGATCCTTGTCATAGTCACTTTCATTGTGCTTCTGATTTTGGGACGAGCCGTGTTGTCCCGCGCATCCGTGATTCGGACATTGCTACGCGACCGTGCCCCTTCGAGTGCAATGGTTCCGGCAGCGATTCTTTTTGTGGTCTTCGAACTCGTTCTTATCTCGATGAATTATGGCTTGTTTGGCACCATACTAGCCGGCGTGGCACTGGTTCTTGCGCTTGTTCTTGGTGGTATCACGATATGGCGTAATCGCTGATTGATGTGTTTGTTGTCTGTTTCTCAATGTAACATCACGAGTTAGATCATCACTTGTCATTGTCTGAATATGTACTTGTTATTAGTATATTATATTTTCCATGGACTTTTGATATTTTATAATGCAACGCGACTTTGAAGTTTGAGTCAGAGATGTGCTTATAAGAAATCGTTGGATATTAAATAATGAATCCAATGACTATTGATGACTCCAAAAAAACCATAGAAATTGCAGAGTCTTTTATTACTGCTCTGGAGCAAAATCCCCGATTAAGGGACAGGTTAGTCCAGATTATAGCTCCTGCGGATTATGTTAAACGTGACGAACTGGCCGAGTTATTAAAAGAAATTCGAGAGATTAGAGTGGAGTCTATGCAGCGTTTCGAGGCATCTGAACGCCGCTTTGAGGCCATGCAGAAGCAGATCGATGAACATTTGCAGGAGAGCAGAGAACATTTCGAGGCATCTGAACGCCGCTTTGAGGCCATGCAGAAGCAGATCGACGAGAACATGCGGAAGAGCGATGAGCGTTTTGAGGCCATGCAGAAGCAGATCGACGAGCATATGCACGAGAGTCGAGAACGTTTTGAGGCCATGCAGAAGCAGATCGACGAGAACATGCGGAAGAGCGATGAGCGTTTTGAGGCCATGCAGAAGCAGATCGACGAGAACATGCACGAGAGTCGAGAACGTTTTGAGGCCATGCAGAAGCAGATCGACGAGAACATGCGGAAGAGCGATGAGCGTTTTGAGGCCATGCAGAAGCAGATCGACAAACGTTTTGAGGCGGTGGACAAGCGTTTTGAAGAACTACATCGCGACATCGTAATACTGCAAGTATCAATGTCTGAACTTTCTGGAAAATATGGTAAGAGGGCTGAGGATGCATTGCGAAAGGTGTTGGCAGAGATACTGAAGGCTGAAGGAATCGATCCGGATAAGATCAATCACGTACAGGTGATTGATCCTGATGGAAAAATCTTTGCGAAAGGATATACTACTGATATTGACATATACTATGAAGGCAAGCAACGATGGATTATCGAGTATAAGGCTCGGGCTGAGCGTAATGACATTATGCATCTGGTCTTCGTAGGACGGTTGATGGAAGAAGTATACAAGTTAAAACCTGATCGACTACTTATGGTTGCATTGAACGTAAGTGGTATGGCTGAATCTTTTGCAGAAGAGATGGGTGTTGATATCATTCATGGCATCCAGTCAAATCCACCGTTGAAACCTCCCCCGTAGAAACAGATGGCTTCTTGGACGTTTCAGTTTACTCAGTCTGTTTCCTACATCGGATGTGATTCTTACTATAGTCACGCTCATTGTGTTTGTGATTGCGGGAGATCAGATGTATTCATGGCGGATTTACAGTCTATCCAAAATTCTCCAACGTACATACAATTAACGGTAACTACAAAAGAGCCTGCCTGTTGAGAACGTGTATTGTAGAGCGATAACGAGAGGCTGTGAGGTCTAATTGATGGGATTCACTGGCAATGATACCCAGCTTGAACTTGGAGATGTCTTTCAAACACGACAATATTTCATGTTTGGACTGTACTTGCTTCTTGGCTATCTCTCAACGCAGCTCCATGAGCTAGGCCACTGGTCCGCCGCTACAGTTCTGGGTGAGACCTTTCTCCTAGGTTTTGATCGGTGGCAAATCACCTCTGGATCGGATGCTGGTCATTCTGTTGCAATATTGGCAGCTGGTCCCCTTACCACCTTAGTCCTTATTGTAATGGGCCTTGTCATTGCCCGCCACGTACACGACGCCTACATAAAATGGGTGGGCTTGGCTGTTGCCCTATTCAATTCTTGGTTTGCACTGGTCCCTCAAGTAGTGGCCCTCTTGTTTGGTGGCATGGGCGATGAGGGGTGGATCTCGTACTACTTGGGCATTCCTCAGTATGTGATCAGGCTTCCTTTAGTCTTAGGTCTCGTTGCTGCATTGTTTGTAGGCCTTAGAATGTTTGCCCATACGATTCCCACGAGCAGGTTGACCTTTGCCGGGTTGTTCGTGATTCCTCTGGTTGTTATAGGTCTGATAGTGGTAATTGATCGGTTAGTCTGGGTGGACTATCATGAGGGACTGCTCCTCTTTCCCTTTTTTGGAATATCCGCCGTGACCGTGCTAGTAAATATTGTTCTCTTTGTTGCCGTTATAGTGGCTCTCTGGCATCCGCTTAAGAAGAGGCTGGAATTTTTGATCGGTAAAGGACACAATCCGGACTCAGTATCAGGGCAACCTTAGGTCTCAGTCCAGTTATCGCTGAACGTATCCTTGTGCCGCTTTTACTGGTCCAGATTATTTCACTAGCCACTATTCTTTTCATGCTCTACGAGTCCTGACGATTTTCACCACAATTATAATCGCAACTAATGCCGATATTGCGATGACAGTCACAGTCAGGATCATAGGCACCTTCGGAAGAAGCCACGTGTCCCATGGATCATTTTCTGTGTCTACAGAATACTCAACGAGTTTGTCCCAGCGATCATTGGAGTCCGGATAGTGGTATTGGATCGCACCGACATTGGGCGCATACCATACCCAAAAGCTGACGTGACCATCAGGGGTCAGTTCTTCCTCGTGGACCTTTATGCAGTTCTCAAAGGTACCTGCTGGAACAGTGACGGTCTCGATAGAGTCGATTGTATAGTTGGCCGAGAACGGAACATTAGAGATCTGAGTACCATCTGCTTTCAGCGTCAGAGTTCCAACTGTCGAGCCCCGATGCACAGCTCCTTCTTTGACTGGTTCTGTGACATACGCCAGTCCATTAGTCACAATGATCTTGGCAGACTCGTCTTCAAAACCCCACCAGACTAGGGTGTCATCAGTCTTTGATAGCCACATCTGATTGACCCATGTATAATTTGACTCGCCCGGCTGCATCTGAGATTCACACCAGAGGATCGTGAACGTTCCAAATGGTCCTCCCAAGAACTCGGTCTCTTCAGCCACGTACCGTTTCGTGGACCATGTACCTGTATCATCTGTTGAATTGTATACGAGATAATTGCCTGGTGACAACGGAAAATAGCTCATCTTTAATGCGTTTACGGGAGCTACACTTGGTACTGCGGTGATGAGAAAGATCGCAAACCCGATCAGCACCAACGTAGAAGACTTGTTGTTCATAACCGTTACCAAAGGCACTTTGAAGATAAGGGTATTCTGCATATCTTATTATCCGATTTGTCTTATATTATCTCCTGATTAAGGTGATTCCCAATCCTACCGAAAGCAATCCGTAAAGTTATCCAGAATAGAACAAATAGGAAAAATATGGAAAATGTTTCTGATTTTAAAACTTGAGGAATGAATGGCATTATTGCAAATATCTGTCGGGAAGTTGTTTGAGCAAGAATGAAGGCGAACAGCCCACTGCTCAGATCGATTAAGAAGATCTGGAATATTGTGAGTGAAGGTCTCTTTGCTTTGGCAATTTCCTCTTCGATCTTCAATTCCTCATCGGAATGTGGTTGTCGTCCTCTAAAGACAATTATCTTTGAGACCGTCGGATGGACACCATATATTTCTAGTACTCTCTGGCTTGGGCAGTCCGGTTTGATCACTGTTGTGATAATATCTAATGCAAAAAATCCTACGAGCCCCATTATGCCCAGAGCTATCTTCATATCGAGGGCTGAAAGCCTTATCCATAACATGAAGAACGATGGCACCATAATGGTTGAAATTGGAAACCATGTGTTCATTCTCCGACTGGAATACATGTCCACTAATGCTTCAGCCAAGACAATCTCGCCGTTCTCTTTTTGAGCGAGTATATTTCGCACTGTGACCTCTGAGATCGCCATTGCAGTAAATCTTAGAGTTGAAAGTGTTACAAGACATGGTTTTGCTGTCACATAAAGCCAGACCTCGAAATTTTTCTCAAGCCCAACATGTTTGCTCGTCCGGTCGAGAAGTTCTTGAAACTCTTCATTCTGATATGGTACTCGGAATTTTCTTCTTTGGTATGTGGACATCATCAAAATACTAACTACACCGACTATGGTGATGACGATCATTTTGAGCAATAGATCAACAAGCTCGTTTGGATTCCATGGCTTCTTGAACAAAAAGTCTGGTGCCGTGAATGCTAAAATGATCATAGAAATCTCCAACGTTGCTTCTTCCCGAAGAAGAAAAGGCGTATTTTTTCTGATCACAACCAAGTCCTCTTCTTCCGAAATGCATTGTAGACTTGACCCCATATCCGAGCCCCTCCTGTGAACTATATGATCGCCTTTAATTTGTTACGTTTTATTTTTCTCTTCTCAGCAAGTGGATACCAGTGATCTCGTGATAGGTGAACCATTTGGTTCAAGCAATCGATTTTTTTTTACAAAAATAGCACGTTCTCAATTTTGGGATCTGTGTGAAAAGTCCTCTCCCGTCACACTCTAGGAAGTTGAGCCGCTCGATGTTGTGCAAGATCACCTTCATCAGAACCTCGTGTCGTTGTTCTCGGAACCCTCGTGAGGTCAGGTTTCCACCGAATCGCATCTTCATCATCCCGAAGACGGTTTCGGCCAGGCTCCGTTGCCCGCAAGCGTGCCTGACCTTCCGGCCCTCTAGGTCGTGTCGATACTCCCTGATCAACTCCTTATAGCCCCGGTAGCCGTATTCGCGACCGGTCCGTCAGCCTCCTCTTGGATTCGATGGCAGGGTATGCCCCGCGGTCATGGAAGTACTGGACGTTCGCCTGCGAGAAGTACGTATGTCTTATCTACATAGACCCGTTCGAGCTGCTGCGATCAGACGTGCCATAGGGGGAAACTTGTTCCTTACCGAACTTGATGGATGGAGATTACGATTTATTAAAGAAATACCATTTCATTTTGGGATTCCATTAGATCGTATATAATGAGTTTTATCTTACAGAGATCAGTCCAACAGGCCTCTGGCTTTTTTTGTATAGTAATTAATGTTGCCGTAGAAACATGGAATCAAGCGAATACAGAGTTCCATAGTATTTTGCAACTATTAGTTTAATCAGTTTATCTCCATTAAGATCTCCAAGAACTGGTGAGGCAGTAGAATCTTTAAAGATGCCTAGGAGCGTTTTTTCTCCAGTTGCCCCATCCAGAACATAGAGGTGTCCTGCCAGTGTCATTATGTAGATCTCAATGATGCCATCATTGTCAACATCCATCAGAAATGGGTTGGTCCAGATGACTGAGTTTCCTCCAACTAAGGTGGTCGTCCATTTTAGTCTTCCAGTACTTAAGTCAAGGCTTCGTACTATGTCCTCGTTGGAACCAAAAACAACTTCTAATTTACCATCACCATCAATATCAGCAACTGCCGGAGAACTACACACACCATATTCTGTTGTGAAGTTCCAGAGCAGAGAACCATCACTACCATTTAAGGCATAGAGCCCATTGTAAGGTCTGTTTGTGGTCCCACCAGAGCCACATTGTCCAAAAAGCACGATTACAGTATCATTTGAAAGTTTTGCAACTGCGGGTGACGAATCGGAAATTGCCATAGACATATTTTGAGCAAGATAATCACGATATCGCCATACAAGTTCTCCTGTTGCCGCGTTTAGACAGTAAAGATAGCCGTCATAAGTACCAAAAATCACCTCAAATTGATTGTCCTTATTAACGTCGGCCACAGTGGCCATTGTTGTTACTCCTTCGTCAAGGTAAACTGAAGTAGGTTCATCTGTTGTAAAATTCCACAAAAGTGTTCCATTTGATGATATTGCGTAGAAGGACCTGCCTTTTCGACCCCCTTCTGTGGTGTATCTAGGAAACTCTCCCATAAAAATCTCCTGGCGCCCATCCCGATCTACATCAAACGCTATTGGCGGATTCCATACGGCCCCATTAGTAGCAAAACGCCATTTTTCAGCAGGGATCATAGTTTTTGTGGATGGTAACTGCAGAGAAAAACCACTGGATCCTAGCTGAGGCCCAGTTAAGTTTACAACAAATTTCCAATGCAAATTTTGTGAGACCGTTGCCTGTGTATTTACTACGAGGTCGCCGATGTCAATGCGCGTTTCAGTCCCCATGGTGCCATTCACGAAAATAAATGATATAACAAAAACACATAACAACTTGTAGGTCTTACTGCTGGGAATTTTTCGTTCAATTCTAAACACAATATTTCTCCCCATTTTGTTCATAATCAATGCCCGAACCTCAAATATTGAGAAATTCTCCTACAAAACCATGGACTTTCTCATACACTTATTCTCCTATCTGCTATCGTATCTTCTTGTTTATAATATGAGATAGACATTTGATTTGAGATTTACTACCAAACTCTAGCAGTAACACAGCTAGCAGTAACACAAATCCGTTTCTGGAAGACCAGCAGACTCAAAGTTGGATGGAGATCGACGATTTGCATAATCTGGGCTATGATGGTGATGGCGAAACTATTGCCATTATTGATAGTGGACTTTATCCACACAGTTACTTTACTAGTACCCCCCATACACAAGAGAAAATTAGAAGAAAATACAGAGCAGAAGTCCTTAGGATGTTTGGTTCCTATGCCCGTGGTGAGCAGAGTGTGGAGAGTGATGTGGACATCTTGGTGAGATTCAGAGAAGACGTCACTCTCTTCGACCTGGTGGGGCTTAGAATTCTTAGAAACAAAATTGGGGATTAAAGTGGATATTGTCTCAGAGAGAGCCATAAGACCGGAACTGAGGAGGAAAATCCTAGAAGAGGTTGTATCCTTATGAAACGTGATCACAATCTATTCTTGGTGGACATTCTAGATGCAATCGTAGCTATCGAAAAATTCGAAGGAATGGATTATGAAAAGTTTGTTGGGGATGACAAGACTTCAAGTGCAGTCATTAGAAAGTTTGAGATTTTGGGGGCGACATCAAAGAGTATTCCCACGAGCATCAGGCAAAAGTACCCACAAATCCCATGGAAAAGAATGGCATGGATGAGAAAATAGACTAATTCATGCATATTTTGGTGTTGATCACAAGCTGGTATGGGACGCGATTAATGTTGAACTGCCACAAGACAAATCAGAATTGTTGAAAATTCCAAAAAAATTAGATGTATAAATGGACAAGATCACATCCTTGAACACACGAAATAGGTGAACGTCCTGTCCAATTGAATGCCCCGTCCAGTTTTTCGAGCAATTAAAAAATAAACTGTATGTCACAAGTATGTTTAATGATTAATTTAAGTGAAATAAGAGCTAGAATAAGGCTTATGCTGACAAAGACGACTATGGTCCTCGTGTTTATAGGACGGAGTAATGTTCATGTCAATAGATAAGATAAAAACTCAAATCGAGAATGTAGTTGCATCGGTCATTCTATCGAGGCCAATTGATCTTGACTTAATAGTTGCAAGATTTCCAAAAGTGGAATATGACCCCGAGCAATTTCCGGGTCTCGTCTTTCGTTTAACTAATCCAAAGACTGCCACATTAATCTTCAGCACAGGGAAGATGGTATGCACGGGAGGAAAGAACATCACTGAAGCGAAGAGAGCAGTGCGAAAGATTGTAAAAGAGCTAAATGAGGCGGATATCAACATTCCTGGTAGACCTATCATCAATGTGCAGAACATAGTTGCTAGTGGCGATCTTGGTGGCTTTCTCAATCTTGAACTCGCCGCCATGACACTTGAGAACTGTATGTACGAGCCAGAACAATTTCCCGGACTGATATACAGAATGAGAGATCCCAAGGTCGTAGTGTTACTCTTTAGCTCGGGCAAGATTGTAATTACTGGTGCAAAGACTGAGGAGCAAATTCCTGAGGTCGCCCGGAAAGTCAGAGACCGAGTAGTTGAGTTAGAAATTATGCAGGATTCCGATGATATTGAGGTCTAAATAGTTCGATTTGTGAATTTATCACTGGAATGGTATTTTTCGACGAAACAGAAGATCAAGAATGTCTGCATAGACTATGGCCTTTGCGCGATACGCTCCAATGCGATCGTCCTACTGCCCGAACGGTGTGGCCTCTTCACCCTCTATGATCACCGTTCTCCTATCGAATTTCAATTCCATGCAGTGGTTGTAGCATTTGTCAGTTCCATGCAGTAGGTTTCATCCGTAGGATTCGCGATTCGAAAAGGATCGGTGTTTAAGAGAACGCACTGGGCAAAGACGAAAGGCCCTGAATCCGAGTTCGTAAAACGTATTTCTCTTGTTGCTGCAATGTATATTGAACTCGAGAAAAAATTCGGTCAAGAGAAGGCATTCGAAATCGTGAGAAAGATTGCAGTGCCTATTGGCAGCGATGAGCAGTGGGAACACCTCAAATCCATGGATCTCGCGGGCCTCGGGCCTATGGGCCGTCTTATGGCGTTTCACGACCTCATGGATCTTAAGGGCGCACCCCGGCTTAATACACGTGAATATATCGAACAGAATGACAACACCTGCCACTTTGTGATCACGCGGTGTATATTCCACGAGTTTTTTGTGGAAACGGGTACACCACAACTCACACAGTTATTCTGTGAGGTCGATCGGGAGTTTTTCCCGAACGCTTTTCCCGAGTTCGAGTTCCACCGCAATGGTTCATGGCAGAATACAATTGCCTACTGTATGGTAACAAAACATTTGGGACGGTGAGAGTCACAGAAGATGATCACTTTGAGTGAAGTGATTAGAAATGATCTCTTCGGTGACTCTCAGGGAAAAGATTGTGCAGCTTGCACTTAAGAGGTCTGTCTCTGAGGCGGCGGTGATCTATTCTGTTGCTCGTTCCACCATCTATCGCTGGCTCCAGGCCTACTCTGCTCATGGTCGTACCGGCCTCGTGCCTCGTTCCACCGCCCCTCTCAGACCCCGGACTGTGCTTCAGCAACACCTCATTCGCAAGATCCTCGCGCTTCGCAGGCGCTACCACTATGGTCCTGTCCGGCTCGCGGCCGTCCTTGCGCGGCGTCAGGGGGTCTCACTCTCTCATATGACCGTCTATCGCCTCCTCAAGCGAGAGGGGCTGATACGCGCGCAGCGCCAACGCCGTCGGCGACGGTATAGGGCCTGGTCACGAGAACGCCCCAACGAACTGTGGCAGCTGGACTTCAAGGGACCGTACTGGAGAGGCGGGCGGCGTGTCTGGCGGCTGGATGTCATCGATGACGCCAGCAGGTATCTGCTGGCCAGTGTCGAGTGTGAGCGCGCCAGTTCCAAGATGCTGCTTGAGACCATGAGGCGGCTGGTCACGAAGTACGGGCGCCCGCTACAGGTCCTGACGGACAACGGGGCAGTGTTCGCGTCGGTGAGAGGAGGCCTGAGCGCCTTCCAACAGTGGTGTATCACCATGGGGATCCAGCACATCCGGGCAAGGAGATGCCATCCGCAGACCCTGGGGAAGGTGGAGCGGGTCCACCGGACGATCGACGAGGAGCGGGAGCGGCTCGGGCTGTGCCTGGAGGAGTACCTGGAGTACTACAACAAGGAGCGGCCGCACACCTCCCTGCTGAACCGGGTGCCGGGGGAACTGTACTGGAGTGTGAGGAGGATCCAGAGATGAGAGAGGCGAAGATAAAAAAGGAGGAGTCCCAAAAGTGGTGGTACAAAGTCCTACATCTTCTGTGATTCCACACATCTCCTAATAACTAGAAAGAGTTATAATTTG
>JAIZWL010000012.1 GCA_021498125.1 Candidatus Thorarchaeota archaeon
AACCTCACCATCAGAGTGAAGGTCATACGTGACTTGTGGCCGGGAGTAATTAAACTCCTACAAACAATGTCCAAATATGTCCAAGTTTGGTGTAGCTGCCCGCAACCCCACAAATTAGTTGCCAGCAGGATCATCTTTTGTCTCAGTAGGTTCTGGTTCACTCGCGGGTTCAGGTGTAGGTTCGGGCTTCACTCTCTTAGCATAAGGCAGAGAATGAACATCAAGCAGGCCCGGGCTGGTACTCTCATCAAGAGGAGGAATGATCGCAAACCCGGCCGCTGTCAGAAATGCGCCGCCAGCCCCCCAGATAGCAAGACCGAGACCTCCGCCCCATGCCGGGGGAACGGCAAAGGCAAAAATCGCGTAGAAGATGGCTGAAACAAGAGCGAGGGCGATCATCACGCCCTTGACCTTCCCGCGGGGTGGTCTCATATAGCCAACAAAGAAGAAGATCATGAGAAGAGGAAGGCCAAGAACGGGAGCAAGAGCGCCGAAGATCGACGAGAAGGAGATCACGCCCATGAGGAAGAGGTATCCAAAGTTGAAGTAGAACGCACCAAGCACTGCGACACCCAGCCAGATCAGGCAATAGAAGTCGGTATCTTCACGCAAATACGGCGACATCTATTCACCTCCCTGAACGGCTGAGGCCTTGACGGCCTGCTTCTCATATTTTCGTTGCCAGTAAGTTGTTCCAGCACGGATCTTATTCTGAAGGATAAGATGCGCCCGAATGAAGTCAGAAGGTTTGGGCGGACAGCCGGGCAGATAGACATCGACCGGTACCACCTTGTCAGGAGGGTTGACCAGTGAGTAACCGTCCCAGAAGAGACCACCACTTGCCGCGCACTGCCCAAAGCTGATGACATACTTGGGATCGGGCATCTGCTCATAGACTCGGCGGACACGGGGAGCCATCTTCTTTGTCAGGGAACCGGAGATCCATAGCACATCACACTGACGAGGGCCAAAGAGTGGCAACATCCCGAATCGCTCAAAGTCCCATCTGGGTGCGACTGCGGCAGACCCCTCAACCATGCAACAGCCAAGTCCAAACTGAACAGGCCAGGGACTGTGCGCGCGGCCCCAGCGAAGGAGCCACTTGAAAGGCCCGAGGTTCTGAAGCCACCGGAGAATGATCGGAGCGATTCGGCCAAAGCCATTTCGCAAAAGGTCGTATCCGATCCACATGAAATATTTTCCAATCTTCAACATGAAAGGTATCCAGAAGGTAAAGATCTTCCCGGGGTTGGAGATCTCTCTGGAGTCAAGCTTGCGCTTTGCTGCGCGAATCTTTCTGAGTCGATCCATCCCAAAATACTCAGGAGCGTAGTTGGCCAGCCAGATACCTGTAGAATGAACATGACCGCCATGACGCTGGGCAATGTTGAGTATCACAAAGCTCTGGACCCACGACAGCATAAATCCGGGTCGTCGCTCATCCTCCAGAAAATAACTCATCATAGTGACACCGTCCTTGGATGTCACATAACCATCAAGACCGGCCTTTGCAGAGGCCTGCTCAAATTGAAAGTCGTCAAGGACCGCCTCCAGCTTGCCAAGCGGCGCAAAGGCCTGACCCACGACAAGGGTGGGACCAAGCTTCTTGATCCGCATCGGGTAGTAGCGTTCGGCCCATTCGTGTTCGGCAACTTGTTCATCATAGAGGGTGCCCTTGAACTGCGGAACGATCCTCTTGACGGTCTCAAGGCCCTCCTCGATCTCCTCCTCGGTGCCGTCAAAGGCAAAGAGGGCCACGCAATGGTGGACGGGGAAAGGATAGCGGCCCGGACCCTCCCAGATCTTCTTCTTGAGGTCGATATACTTGCTCTCCTCGAATTTGATCGTGTGGGGCAAGGGACCCTCCTCGATGACCTTCTCAAATGCCATGGCCATCAGATAGTTCTCGGGAAAGCTTGCGACAATACAGCGGATAGGCGTATACTCCTTCACCTTGAGCGTGACTTTGGTGATGATGCCAAGAATGCCTTCAGTATCACAAAAGAGGTCAGTGTCATAGCTCTTGATGATCCGGCCAGTGGGCAGAACGACCTCAAGTTCTTCAACGTTGTCGTTTATGTTTCCGTACTTCAACGAACCGATCCCGTCACCGCCCTGTGCGACCCAACCTCCAATAGTGGCGGAGAGCCCGGATGAGGGAGAACAACGTATGTCGAGGCCGAGGCGATTCAGTTCGAACTGGAGATTTGCCCACGAAATGCCCGGCTCTACAGTAACTGTCATGTCGTCTTTGTTCACGCTGACGATCTTATCCATTCGCCGCATGTCAACGACTATGCCGCCCTTACGGGGAATTGCTCCACCGTATCCAGAAGTCCCTGAGCCACGTGGCACGAGCGGGATCTTCTCATCATAGGCGAGTCGGAAGAGCCGCTGAACCTCCTCTGGGGTCTCGGGTTGCACAATAGCATCAGGATTAACATTCATCAGCCATCCAACTTGCTTGGGAAGTGATCCCACATCCATTCCGGAGATGAGCAACTCGTGCTTTGCAGTGATGACACGATCACCAAATATCTCCTGTAGCTTTTTGAGTTGGCGTTTTTTTAGACCCCGTTTTCTTAGACCCATGACGGTTCACGCTCTTCGATGGATACACCGAGCAGTTGACACAGGCAGACTCCATTTTGAAGCTCAATAAAAACATAGCGAGATAGTAGGTAATCTGATGTAGAAGAGGTAAGCAAGTCAACTATATGTTAGAAATGCTGAAATGGGAACGAATCTTCTACTATGCGGCGATGGATCAGTGAAGTTAGATAAAATTCGGCTCGCAAGATATAGAACGAAGACATCTTTCATTTTAGCAAACCTAAATGAGATTCAACAATCACTTCCAATACAAGAACCACAGATCATACTTCGCGGAATCTATTACAATTTATTCACGGCGATTGAGAGCGCTATGGATATTGCGGCTATGCTGGTCAAAGACTTGGGCCGTGTACCAGGGGGAGATAGGCAAAACGTTGCAACATTGACCAAGATAGGAATTATCAGTAATGATCTTGAACAATCTCTCCTTCAGTGTAATGGATTACGTAACATTTTAGTCCATCGATATAATGGAGTTGATAATGAAAGAGTAATTAAATCAATTCCTGAAGTCGATATGACACTTAGAGAATTTGTGGAATGTGTGGAGAATGCACTCAATCAACAGAGATAAGATCAGAGAGGACCTGTCATTTCTTTCGACTAAAGAGGTTCTTCTCTACGGATCTATCGTGACGGGAGGATACGGTCCAAAGTCAGACATTGACGTTGTAATCATCACCAGAACTACAGACCCGGACACTCACTTCAGAACCAGAATTGAGGCATTGGCTAATGCTCCACAAAAGTATGACATTCACATCCTTGAGGCTCTGCCAATCATAGTGATCGCAGATATTCTCAATAAGTACGAAGTACTCTTTGGCAATCCCCTCGAGATTGGGGAATATCTATATTATTATCGTAAGGTCTGGGAGGACTACAAGCACAGGCTTGAGATTCCGACACTTGAAGAGATCAAAGAAGCATTCGAGTAAGTATCCCTTTGATTGCATTAATGTTGGACATGACTGATACTAAATTCTAAAGACGTTCAAAAGCAACACTGGACATTGTGTACAAAAACTAATATTCGATTCATCACATCATATCTAATTGTGAGAAGTAGGCAATATACCAAGAAACACAATAGAATGAATTCGGAGGGGCGTTCTTTTGAACAATTATGAGTCGCAAAATAAACCGGGAATTTGGAAAAATAAATACGTTCAATGGACAATATTATTAATTGTCTTTCTCTTACCTATCACCTTCTTTGTCGATGTGATATCGTTCACAAACCTATCAATATCTGAATGCTTCCGAAGGGCTTTGTTTTACACATCGTTTAGTGGACTTGGGGGATTTCTTGGACTCTCTATTCGCTCGCTTTATGGGAAACATAAGAACACTCAAGAAACAGATGAACTACCTGATCCCTTACAAAAATAGTAAAAAATAGTTCCAATCCATTGCCAGTTTGATGGATCACTGTACTCGCAACTGTTGCTAACAACCAAAAGCAATCACACATGAACTTGAACTTTATAATTTACTCTTGGCAAGATCCATCAGGGGCATCAGGATTCGACTGATCCGAAAATCGATCTGCTGGACCAATTCCTGAAGTTCTCTCTTCCCGGCCGCTGTGATCTTATAGGCTCGTTTCTGACGGCCACCAGTCTCTTGATTCGTCCGGACGAAACCCAGCCGTTCAAGCCTTCGAAGCTCAGAGTAAGCGGTTCCGGTCTTCAACGCCACACGCCCATCTGTAAACTCAGTGATCCGTTTCATCAGGTCATATCCTGTCGCACCGGGTTCTGCAAGAATGAGGGTCAGCAACAGAGCACGCACGAGGGGAATGGGAGCCAGTGATTTGCGATCTGGTTGGTTTTGAGGAGGAGTGACTTTGCGTGTGGGGCTCATCTGTTCATCCCAACATCATATTCTGTTGCTGACCGAAGTTAAAACTGTACGTCTTAGGATAGTGATCGCGGGACCTGCCTGCTGGCCTGCCTAATGAGCTGGCAGCAGGGAGATCCTCACAGCAGCCGAGAGATAGCCACTGATGAAGATGATTCCACAACCGAGGATGATATTGGTAAAGAGTAGGACCATCATCAATTTGAGCCGCTTCGGCCCGGGCATGTTCATCTTAGGTACGACTATGCTCCGCAATATCGCAATGATGATCATCACAGCCACAATGATGTGCTTGACTGCGAGGAGTGTTGAATACTCGTTCGTGAAGGTAAAGAAGCCCTCGAAGAGAGGAGAACTGTTGCTCATCAACACACCTGTCGCAATGAGCACGATAAAGGCCACATATGTCACCTTGCTCAATCGCTCACGGATCGCATCTGCCAACTTCTGGGTCTCGGGACTCTTTCCAAGAACTTTTCGAGTTGTCGGAAGAACCGTCAGACCAAGGGTGATCATCCCACCGATCCAGATGGCGGTGAAGAGATCGTGCAGAAAACTGACAAGCGTCAGTAATAGTATGTTCGCCATTGTTACCACCCAACATATTGAGATACAATATGTAGTTGAATTACATATTGCTACGGTATATATAAGTCTTGAGAAACGGTGAACTGCAGGAGCTGAGGGAGATCGCTACTTCGTTCGGCGGAGGTATACATCATCCTCTCTGAACGCGGATCTAGTCGAAGTAGAGAGAATGAAAACCTATTTTAGCTACGAGTTTAACGGCAAGGAAGCAGCAAAGGACTAAGCAGGTCCATCATATGAGGCACTAAAATATGAGATTCCAGATGCTTGAGGAATTCGGTCTCCAAGATATGCCATTTATCTGTGCTCAGTGCAGTTTCTGTCAGGTGGGCCATGGTGCATGCCCGACCTACAAGGTGATGCGACGGGACAGTTATTCGGGCAAAGGAAAGATGATCATCGCACGTGCACTGTTGCAGGGTAGGATCTCGACCGATGACGCCTTAGAGGGACTTCGAGATGCAGTATTTGGCTGTACGCTCTGCGGGGCGTGTGAGGAGGTATGCCAGGTAGACATTCCCTTTGTCAAATTATACGAGATCCTCCGTGGTGAGTTCTTGAAACGAGACCTCTGGCCCGAGCAACTCAAGATGATGAGGAATGTGCTGCTCAAGTCCAAGAACATACAGGGCCAACCACAGATGGACCGTGTGGAGGGTTGGTCGTACTGGCATCCGGATGAGGATGCGCTGTTAGACAAGGTCGGGAGAGAGGCAGAGACCGCATTCTTTGTGGGTTGCGCCTCATCCTATCGGGGTATTGCAATTCAGGCCACCATTGCTACAACGCTCATCATGGACAAGATCGGTGAGGACTATACACTCTTGGGAGAAGAAGAGTGGTGCTGTGGTGCACCTCTGATAATGACCGGCGACTTTGAGAAGGCTCGCGAGTTTGCACTCCACAACATTGAGGAGTACAAGAAACTCGGAGTGAAACGGATCATCACGAACTGTCCGGGCTGCTTCAAGATCTGGGACCATGAGTACCATGAGATGTTGGGGATCGACCACGATTTCGAGATCCTCTATGGGCCTGTGTATTTCGCAAAGATGATCGAAGAGGGCCGCATGAAAGATCACATCAAGGAACTGGACATCAAGGTCACGTTCCACGACGGATGTGATGCAGGAAGAAACAGTGGGATCTACGATGAGCCACGGGTCGTGCTGGAGAACATCCCCGGTCTACACTTTGAGGAACTGCCACATAATCGTGAGAACTCGTACTGCTGTGGCTCTGGTGGAGTACTGCGGGCACAGGACGAAGACTTCTGCCTGAAGATCAACGAACTCAAGGTCAGAGATATTGAGCAGACAGATGCGGACTGGGTCATCTCGGCCTGCCCATCATGCGTAGACTTCATCAACGAGGGGCTACCTGAGGCGGGGTCTCAAAAGAGATCAAAGGACCTTGCAGTCATCCTTGCAGAAGCAATGGGCTTCACATGGGACGGCCTTGATGAGGTCTATGGATGAACGGATCATGGATGACAACTAATTCCAAGTTATGCTAGGGCCACTTATGCAGGTGGTGGGCCGGGTGGCGGTCGGGTCAGATCCCTCAGAAGCTTGACGACGATCAGCAACATCAACGCAGCAGCTAGAATGAGAAATCCAAGACTCGCAGCGAAGCCAGCCAAGACATAGCCGGCGGCCATGAATAGCCCGGTGAACAGGTGAGTCATGATCGTACCTGCATTAGCCGGAATCATGCGCATGGGTTCTTCAGAATGGGCAAGAGCCACTCGTACGGCAAGCGCAGCCAGGGGAAGTGTGATCAGACCGAATAACAGGTACTCGTGAACAAGATGAAGGAACACTGTTACAAGCATAACGAGATAGGTGACAACCATTAGAAGAGCAAATCCCTTCGCTGCCCGGGGACGACCCAGCCGAACGACCACCGTATATTTTTTCGCAGCCTTGTCCGCCTCAAAGTCGGGGAACTCATTGATGTACAGTACGACTGAGATCAGAAGAGCGACAGGGATCGAGGCCCAAACGGGCTCCCAATCAAGGGCGACTGTCTGAACATAGTAGGCACCCAAGGTCATCAAGACACCAAAGTTGAGGCCGATAAATATCTCTCCAATTCCCCTGCTGACTAGGCGCAGGGGTGGCGCAGTGTAAAAGAAGCCCGACGCAGCACCGATGAGACCAAGTATGAGGATCACAAGTCCGAGTTGGAGGTAGAGGTAAAGACCAATCGCCACGGCAACACCAAAGCAGACGAATGACCCGATCAATACAGTCCTTGGTGAGAGAAGGCCGTCTTGTATCACACGGCTGCCACCGCTAAAGGGAGTAGGATGTGGGTGCATCTCATCAGCACCTGACTTGTAGTCGAAATAATCATTCGACACATTCGCACCAAAATGAAGGAATGCTCCTGCAATAAGTGTCAACGAGAAGTACCATGGATCAAAGAGCCCAGATCGCATCCAAGCAATGGCCGTCCCCAAAAAGATAGGCACTAGGGATGCCGTCAGAAATGGGAGTCGGAGCTCACGCAGCCAAATACGAGCCTTGCTGGGGGCCTGTACTGATCGCTTAGTCTCGGATGAATGTGATGATGATGATGATGAAGCCATTGCCAATCAACCTCCCGATTCAGGGATACAATAAAAGACTTGACCTCTACAAGGCCGGATCGACTATTGAAACAGCCTGCACGAATGCCCAGGTACCATAATCGCTCTGACAACGATACGAAAGATTGAAGATTCATTTGTCAAGAGATACATTAGAAGGAACGGCTATAAGTAAATGTGAAAGAAGCCAATCTGTCCTCGTATATGAGGGACCAATTCCATGGCAAATAGAGACCCCACAAGCAGTGACGTAGATGTGAAACCTCAAGACCCGAACGAGGGGCTGGACTCAACAATGAGTAGTGGACATGTCTTTTTGAGAGAGCTAAAGAGAGATTCCGAGATCGCAAAACGAATGGAACTCATCAATGACGCGATAAACCGGTTTATCGATGACCTTCAGGGCGAACCTAAAGAACTCTACGAAACGGCCTCATACCTCTTACGAGCAGGAGGCAAACGTCTGCGATCACTCATCACTGTCTTAAGCTGCGAGGCGGTGGGGGGCGATCCTCAGGACGTCATGCCGTTCGCAATAGCAGTAGAGCTTGTCCAGACAGCGAGCCTGATCCATGACGATATTATTGATGACGACATTCTGAGAAGGGGAGTCGAGACCACCCACAAGAAGTTCGGGTCGCGGATCGCAGTCCTTGCAGGAGACCTACTGGTAGCACAGGCGATACATCTTATCGGGAAGATGGCACACCCAGAGTTGCTGCGATTGGCAGGTCATGGCGGCATCTTACTGTGTGAGGGCGAG
The DNA here is from genome assembly GCA_021498125.1 of Candidatus Thorarchaeota archaeon. Taxonomy (NCBI): domain Archaea; kingdom Promethearchaeati; phylum Candidatus Thorarchaeota; species Candidatus Thorarchaeota archaeon. Next base: position 8,424 of record JAIZWL010000012.1, read on the forward strand.
GTCTCGGATATGTTGATGGGCGAGACCGATCCCACGTATCTCACAACTGAAGACTACCTGAAGATGATCGAGCGGAAGACCGCAGCGCTCATGCGAGTGGCAGCCGGTGTCGGGGTTCTCGTTGGCGGGGGAAGCGACGAGGAAAAGACAGCATTGATGGACTATGCCGAAGCCATTGGGATGGCATTCCAAATTCGCGATGATATCCTGAATCTCACCGCACCGCAAGATGTCACTGGCAAATCAATGTTGACAGACCTCAAGTGGGAACGGAGTAATTTTGTGCTTGTTCATTGTCTCGAAACAGTACCCAAGAATCTTAGAGATCAATGCGTGAAAGCGCTTCAGGACACCAAGATCGATGAGGTCCTTCGAATCATTGAAGAGAACGGCTCTATTGAATTTGCAAATGAGAGAGCAATGGAATATGCTGAACGGGCAAAGGAGTCCATCCGAGAGCATGCGTTTTCAATAGGGCCGCTGCTTGAGAAGATCGCCGACTTTGTTGTGCTACGAGGACACTGAGCCAGACGCTATAAAAAGCAGATTATTAAATAAAAGGAGATCGAAGCAGACATTATTGAATCTGCTTCAAGAACTCCGAATACCTGAGAGCTAACTGCCCGCGGTGAGGTAGATAGGTCTCCAGCTCCAGACCATCAAGAGCAAGTACGTATCGCCCCTTTACAGATATGAGCGGGGCATAGTACAGGCCCACAACCTCTGGATTGACGGCTTTAACTCGGCCGGGATCGAAACCACGCTTCTTGTAAGAAGAGGGTACCTCGATCATTCGTCCCTCCGCACGTGCGAACTCGGCCTCTTCTCGGAAATTATGAGCATAGGTGAATAGCCCAATGACATCCTGAGGAGCAACTGTCGGGGGAAGGATCTCTGCGCTCTTCGGGACTGTCCGAGCAGATATCTTTGCAACAGCCTCCAATTTGGAGTCGAGACTCTTGCCTACGATCTTTTTCCCGACGGGAGTCATCAACATGGGATAGTCACCCTTGTAGAATCCGGGGAATAATTGGAAGGCACCGTCCACGAGAACGTGAAAGTCTTCGGTCTCACCCTTTTTCCACCAGAGCGAACCGGATCTGAGAATGGCTTCAACACGCAAGAGATACAGCGGGTACAGATAAGGCGCCGAGTCGGCCTTTCTCTGAGGGTCAATGATCTTGAGTTCACCAGAACGCACCGTTGCCCGGAGCCCGTCAATGAACCAAGCATACTTCTTTGAGTCAACAAAGTCAAAGAACCATGACTGGTCAATTCCCTTCTTAGCCGGCTGTGCATAGAAAAAGGTCGCATCAGTGAACTGTTCAAGGGCTGCAATGAAATCAATCAGCGGTCGATTTGTAAGGGCAATATAGGTTGCAATGATCCCGTCCCAGGTCATCAGTGAAGAGATGTCGTTGTCAATCCCAAAATCGAGAGGTACTTTTTCGACCACTGAGATACCCTGTATCAGGTCGAGATCGCTCCTCAGCCGGTGAAGTGTCTTGATCTGCTCCTGAACCCACGAGTCATCCAAGTCATGCCTGTCACTGACCGCCTCAGTGATCTTCTGATACGTCGCAGCCGCAATCTCAAATCGCCGCTTCATGATCGTATAGTAGTTCTCATATGCCTGAAGAGAAGAGTCACCAGAGATCGTCGAGAGGACCTTGTCAATCTCTTGGATAATAGTGTCTAGCGAGTTCGCACTTCGGCGAAGATTATCAGGAGAAGGATCACTACTGAGACTGACGATGTCCATAAGGGTCGGGATCATCAACGCTTGCAATCGAAGGTCCATGATCTTCTTCTTGCTCTCGGCGTCTGGAGCAAAGGCAAGGAGGTCGGGAGAACCCAACCGTCGTGCATAATCCTTCATCGGTTTCCCAATAGACGCGGACCATTGTCGTCTGAGTCCAAGGTCGGGGAATTTCTGGTACATCCGCAGATACACGAGCGGATAGTCAAGAATATCATCGGTCTGAGAAACAATATTTGCCAGTTGTGTGACAAGATCAGGATAGATCTCGTTAGTGAAGTACAACCGTCGAAGACCAACATCCACACTGGCCTGTCCGGTGACACCAAGATTGGTCAGCCAAGATTGCATCTCCTGCTTGAATGCCTCAAGGTCCACCTTGAGCTTTGAGACCTCATTTTTGAATCCACAATATGGGCACTCGACAATTGAAACCCCCTCTCTGACATCAAGAGCACCACCACAATTACCACATGCATAGACTTCACTCATCATTCTCAACCTCCTATACTGCACGCTCCAATGCTTCTATTCGTTTCATAAGATTCCGGATCAGCTTGAGTGTCTCTTCATGATACGTTGCAGCAATACGATTTGCTTCTTCACTGATAGCAGAATAACAGACTTTACATGCAACCACGCGATTGCTACCGACCATTCGAACATCCTCATTGTTCTGCTCAAGCAAGTCGCGGAAATAATCGCTCACTGACGCCTTCATCCAAACAAGATGTGATGCGCCTTGGATCTTCCTACCGCAGAACCAGCACGTGCGGACAACCCGTAGTCCTAGAAGTGTCTTCTGATACTCCTGTTCTTCGTCATACAATCGAGCATTACGCAATGCTCGAACAGCGATCATAAAATGAGAAACCGCCTGTGATGGCTTGCGATCCTTAAGGGTCACCCCTTCGATAATCTGTGCACGCGCCTCACATTCCAATGCGGCGCGTCGGCCCGTGACACGCCTGAGCATCGGTTGCAAATAACGTGAGAAGATTAGCTGCTCGTCTCCAATTGACATGAAGAGGTCAACAGCCTTTCTCACGGTCTCAGCAGATTGAGAGGCGACTCCCTGATACAGATATTTGAGCGCCTTGAGCTCCGTGAAGATACGCGATGTGGCAATCTCACCAAATCTTCCTCCGGGAAGAGTCATCATCAAGATCGTATCCCCGGTCAGGGACTCAAGCTGCAAGAGACCTTCAAGTGTTCCTGTCTGATGGGGATCGCGCTTCCCTTCAATATCATCAATCAATGAGTATAGCATGGAGAGGAACTGAAGCTGAGGGAACAACTCGGGCTTGAGAGTTCTGGCAGTAGCAGCCAACTCCTCGTACTTTTTGGCGGCCTTGCCAAATAGTCTGATCCGAGCTGTATTTTCAGCATTATCGAGTTCTGACGAAAACTTGCGCAACGCTTTTTCAGACATGATTTAGTCCCCAGATTTGCTTCACAATATACATAGAACGACAGAATATTATCGTTCTTACGATATATGAAAAATTGTCTAAAGAAGTCAAATTCTGCAGGAGTGCCTCACAAGTGATGACAAAACGACTCGCGTACATACTGTTAATCGGTTGCCTATTGAGCACCTCACTGGTTGCGATACAGACACCTATGAAATTAAAATATACTCACATCACAGCAGATTATACGGGGCATGACCCACTCAGCATTCAGAGTGACGCAGATCTTCTATCACAGGGCTGGCCGGGGAATGGTACTCCCAGTAACCCGTACATCATAGAGGGCCTTGCAATCAATACGGTATTAATGTGTATAAATATAGAAAATGTGAGAGCCTATGTTGTCATCCGCAACTGCCTTCTGACTGGTCAGACTGAAGCAAGCACTACGGCGATCCGCATGAAAAATGCCAGCAACATCCATGTGGAGTCCATACAAATATACAACATGAGAATTGGAGCACTGGTATTTCAGAGCGCCAACATCACTATAGTAGAGAACTATGTAATGGCCTCCTTTGCAGGGATCTCGCTCATTGATTGTGAAGACAGTCAAGTTGAGAATAATATTGTAGAAGGCAATCCCTCCCTTGGAATCGGTCTCTCGAACTCGCAAAACTGCACTGCCAAAAATAATACAGTCACAGGTCTTGCAGCAGGTCTTGGAATCTATGACTCATCCGCATGCAATGTGTCATACAACTTGTTGTTCGGATGCAGTCTCAACATACGGCCAAAAGACGGCGGCTCACCAAACACATTCAATGCAAATCAGGTCAATGGGAAACCACTCAAGGTCTTAGAAAACAAGGAACAGATACACCTGCAAGCAGAGGATTTTGGACAGATCGTACTGCTTTCATGTAAGGCTGTGGAGATCTCAGGAGGTTCCATGAGAGATACTAGTGAGGCCATACTGATCATTAGGAGCACAGCAGTACTCATTCATGATATCGTCATCAGAAACTGTTCTACTGCAATTGACATCCGAGAGTCTGAGAATACGACCATCTCCAAGTTACAGGTCTTCGAATCAGATGTGGGAGTGTTACTTGGCGCCTCGTATAATTCCACTATTACTAACTGCACTATGGACATTATCAATTCCGTGGGGGTGTATAATGCAGGAGGGGCAAACACGACTATCATCAATACAACAATTCATAGTCCGGTATCTTCAGGAATTGAGATCTCAGCAGTCAATGGAGGACTAATTGACGATACGAGGATTGCCAATGGATCTTATAATGGAATAAGTATCTCATCATCAACAAACTTCACAGTGACCAACAATATCATCACCGACCATGGAAAGAGTGGAATCGCTCTCAGTTACTCGTACGATATCACGATGGCAAAAAATCAATTGCTGCGCAATATGGATGGGATCGCCATTTCGTACTGTCATGACCTCGGGCTGGAGAATAACGAGATCATTAACAGCCGTGACAATGGAGTACAGGTGATGGACTCGTATGGTATCATCATGTCCAACAACCTCCTTCTCAACAGTTCAGGGTATGGTATTCTGCTAGACAACCTGACTAGGCAATGCATTCTCAGGGATAACACGATCGCATTGAACCGGGCAGGTGACGGTCTCGACAATGGGCACAACAACATCTGGTCGCACAATGCATGGAGCGACTACAATGGCACAGGTAACTATCACATCCCCGGTCAGGCCGGAGAGATGGATCAATTGGCACAGACCTCGGACATCGATGGAGACGATCTCTCAGATTGGGCCGAAAGATTTGTGTATGGTTCTAATCCGTTTCTTAATGACACCGATCATGATGGACTGTCAGACGGTGAAGAAGTCGCACGAGGCCTCAATCCTACAGATCCGTATGATGCAGCCATTGCACAGGGGGACTACTCATCAGTCATCATATTCTCATCAGCCATTGTTGCAATAGTGATCCTGTTCGTGATCAGTAGACGGAAGCCTCCCATGGCACAGAACAACCGAGAGACCATGATGACAGACACACACACCGAGTCAAGTCATTGAAGAACCAGCGAACCGCCGATAGTTTGAAATGTTGACCAAGTGTTCGACAACGCGCTTCTGAATGACACGTTTATGGACTCTGAAACTGACTGTATGACCTGCATGATGGCAACGGCACAGATGATGAAGATGATATGAACGTCAACACACAATCACGAGGAAGATCCCCTTGGTAGAGATGTATGATGTGGCCGTAGTGGGCGCGGGTCCTGCGGGTTCAACTGCCGCGCTTGGAATTGCACGCAGTGGTCTCAAGACGATTGTGATCGAACGCCGTACAGAGATAGGAGTCCCAGTTCAGTGCGGAGAGCTGCTTCCCACACCACATGAGATGAAGGACCTCTTTCCCAGTGCGCCACGTGCCCAGCGACTTGCCAGAGTCCCAAGTGAGGTCATCGTCAACAAATGCAAGATCATGCGGCTCGTCTCACCAAGTGGTCACAAGTATGATTTTCGGCTACATGCGAATATCGTTGACAGAACAAGACTTGATCAACACTTTGCAAGACTGGCACAGAATGCGGGAGCGGAGATCGTACTTCAGACACGAGCTGTACGTCGAGACCCGGACAACACTCTGCACCTGAGAGGACCGAAGGGCTCGTCAAAGATCAAGGCGCGAGTGGTGGTCGGTGCTGATGGGCCACGGTCGATGGTCGCACAGTCCATAGGAAACAGGTATGACAACCCGAGCTTCGAGCTCAGCCAGACAATGTCGTTCACGCTCGCAGATGTCAATACTGATCCGAACGTTGCAGAGATGTACTTTGGGGAACATGTCGCTCCAGGTGGCTATGCATGGGTGATCCCCCGAGGAAGCCATGAGGCAAATGTTGGTCTTGGAGTGCGTGGTGCTTTCGCAGCACCTGACCGGCCGTTGAGAGATTACCTTCACTCCTTCGTCAAGAGGGATCCTCTGGTCGCGCCACGTATGCGCGGTGGAAAGATTGTCAGAAGAATCGGTGCAACCGTACCCGTTGCTGGACCTGTTGAACGCACTTGGTCCGATAATGTAGTTCTTGTAGGTGACGCAGCCGGACATGTCATGGCCTCGAACGGTGGAGGAATACCAACAGCAATGGTCGGTGGCGAACTTGCAGCCGAGGCAGTAGTAGCCCACCTCGAGAAAAGAACATCATTGCGCCTCTATGAACAGGCATGGAAGCAGGAGATGGGACGAGAACTTGAAACCGCCCTTGCAGTACTCCGTGTTGCGGATCAGGTCATGCGTGCAGATGCGATCACAGAAGTGTGCATGCGGTTGGCGGGGAGCTATTTCTTAGAACCACTGATCCGGTGCAGACTACCCCTTGCTGTGGAATTTGCCTCAAAGACGCTTGTCAAGACATTACAGACAATATTCTAAACTGGTTGGAATAATACTGGCACATCACGTAGTGCGAATGTTCCGCGTGTTGGGAAGTAAATCGAGAAACTATCAAGACCCAAATTCTATAGGAAATCATGAAGAAGCAATACTTGGAACAGTCTCAACCAATAACAAGCAAGAACATGATAATCCCGATGAACAATGCGGCGATACTGTATTTGTGAAACTCGACGAGATATTCACGAGTACTGCCACGTCGCCGGGCATAGAGCTGGTACGAGATAATGCTCGCCATGGAACCAAAGAGGAGACCAAAGCCCCCTACCGAAACGCCCCACAGGAGAGCCGACCAATCAGTAGTGAAGTCGATCAGGAGAAGCGTGGCCGGAACATTACTCACGATCTGACTGACCAGTACGGCTGTGAAAAAGACGGTTGTTGAGTTCGAGAGCGTGAGCGAGAACAACTGCATCATATTATCGGTGAATCCGAAGAAGGCAACGAAGGTGAGGAGCAGTCCGTAATCTATCCGAAGAGCCTCCCGATCCTTCACCAGAGCATAGACTACTGGAACGATTCCCACAATCAAGGGGAGGAACCGCACCACGGCAAGACAGAAGAGAACGAATAGGCTAAGGTAAACCATTCCCTTGTGATCAGGAACCATGGTGTCAGTGAGTTCCGCGTCCGGAGTTGTACGGATATGCCGTGACCAGAACAACGTAAGAACGAAGATAATAGCAGCAAGGGGAGCGATGGTGAGCAGGATCTGTCCGACGGAGAGATTGTAAAAATAAAATATGAGTAGATTCTGTGGATTCCCAAAGGGAGTCAAAACAGAGGCTGCATTAGCAACAACGGTCTCCAAGGCTATGAGCGTGCGTTCACGTGGCAGTTGCAATTCCAAGGTTAGAGGGACGATGGTCAACAGCGCGACATCATTCGTGATAAAGATGGACAGAAAGGCTGTGATGATCACCAGCGTGAACCCGAGATGCGTCTGACGCCTGATCGTTCTTGCTACAAAAGCAACTATACCATTCTGTTCCAGACCACGTACGATGATCAAAAACACGAACAGGATAGCAAGCACCTGAAAGTCAAGATACGAGTACGAGGGGATCCGCCAGAGAAGTAAGGACGTTGTTGCAAGTCCAAACAGCGATAGCGCGAGAATCCAGTTGGTCCTCAAAGTCGGGACCACTGAATCTATAGTGTAGTCCATGTGTCACATCTTCTCCGGATTTGTCTGCGTCCGGCTGCGCCTCGCTTACCAGCAAAAGGATTGTGATAGAGCACAACATAGAGATCCAAGGAAGAACAACCAACCGGAACTATACGAGATTATAATTTTCTGACCAATATTCCGATTATTCATCCGCGGGGATTGAGGGCCATTCCGTATCACTGATAGTCTCAGCCGTACTTCTTGCCTTGATGAGTGCCTCAAGTGCCTTTGAAACAACCATGATTTTTTCCGAATACATGAATATACAATAAGTTCGTGTTATTAATTTGGGGGAGGTTATTTGATTCTTACACCGGCTGCCACCCACTTTTCCGAATGTATTGCTGTCAAAAGAGTTAATACTTTTACCAATGATAATTACACTATGAGCATTGAAACGGAACTTAAAGAAATAAAAAAACACATTCTTGAGATCTCAAAAAAACTTGATGAACTCATCCATGAACGAGAGTTAGTATCGTTGATGAAGCTCTCCGAAAAATCACTCGATTTTCTTGTGGGAGAACCCGATATTTACAATGTTGAAAATCTCAGGATTAGATACAAATGAACGGTAAGTTTGTTCTTGTGTCATTCCCATTTACAGACTTGACTATATCGAAGTTAAGATCTGCTCTTGCCATCTGCCAACGAAAGAGAAATCGTAATTGCTATTTTTCCTCCTGAATTCCAAATGATGTTTCACCCCGACTCAGCGCTTTAGAATCATGCGTAGTCAAATCCACCACCACGTTGATGTCACAGGTATGAATGCCCACCAGATCACACGTAACAAGCTGGCACCCAGGCATTGCGGAGATCATTCATCCATTGGAATTGACTCCCATTCCAACTCACTAAGCTTCTCAACCCTGCTTCTTGCCTTGATGAGCGCATTGAGAGCCCTTGAGGCAACCTTGGGATCACTGTCCTTACTTGCAAATTGGAGAGCAATCCGCGCATTAACAGTATTCAGAACGAGCAGCGCCTCGATCGCTCTTAGCTTGACAGCACTGTCGAAACGCAACCAATCATCGAAGAAATGGAGACCTCGTTCATCACCAAGGTGACAGAGCGCAATTGCAGTCTCGATCTGGACCTCTTCCGATTTGTCAAATAGGCTACGTGAGAGATCTTCAGTCACAGTAGGGTCTCCAAGCTGGCCAAGAAATCTGGCAGCCATCGCTCTCAGACGCGGATCATCCGCCCCTTCCAAGGCTCCTAGAAGAGCCTGTCCATCTCTCCGCTCGTACATCTCTTTGAGATCCTCCTCCAAAAGAATTGAGGGAGGTCTTCTCTCTTGCTGTTTTATGTACATTGCATAAATGAATTTGACGGCTGTGAGCGTCTTGCGGAATACAATTACTAAAAATACAATATTTGCAAGAACGATGCTTAATGCGATCATGGTATAGATACTGAGGGGCTGCATCAAGAGATCTACGCCTAGCACAAGTGAGATGAACACATAGCCAACTAGGATCATCCGCGAATTACCCATTTGCTCTTCGGGGGGCGGAGTATCAATGTCAAGGCGATACATTCGTATGTGTTTCGTCGTACGTCTGCTGAGAAGCCATCCAATTATAGAAAGGATGACGAGAAGACCTATCCGGAGCGGACTTAATTGTTGAACGAAATCAGGTAATACAAAAAGAGTGAATGCTATAGCAGGCAAAAGTAATTGAACATATAGAACGAGAACAACTTCGAAAAACACGCGCGTTTGTCCACGGGGCAAAATAATTCACTCCAAGTACCTCGACTCGAGGTTAGGGCATATTATGTACTTTGTGGTCATTCTTAAGGGCACATTCACCTATTTTTTCAATCATATTAGAACATTCATAGAACCAACGTATTATTCCCAGGACCCACAATTGTAGTCAATATAGATGTTACAAAAGAGTCTCCTCGATAATATGATAAACCTTGGTGTGTAAAAGCAAGTGAGGTAATTTGAAATGGGTGACATTATCATCAAAATAGCAATCCCTGCTAAATTGGAAGGAGTAAAGGACAGAATAGAAGAACTTGTCAATCAAGAAACCAAAGAAGTCATCCGGAAATTTGAGGTTCTTGACAAAGCGAGAGGTTGCCTAAAGACCGATAATATATGAAAGAGATATGGTCTATAGTTCTTCATATACTATCTCCTTCTCAATGTAAGGTAAGAGATATGGGCTGACTCCTTCGGGGGTCAACAGATCCACCTTTTTTCCAAAGAGCCGTTCAAGGAAGAATGCAAGATCCATGAAATTATCAAAGGTCTTTCGCCCCTCCTCAAACACGACGATCACATCAATATCACTGTGTTTGGTCCCTTCATTACGAGCGTATAATCCAAAGACACCAATCTTCCGGACTCCAAACTCTCTCTGTAATACCTGTTTGTTCTCTTCAAATAACTTCAGTATCATATCAAGAGTCAGAGAGCCCACCACTATCAACACCAGTTGTACATACACCAATGAGATCCTGTGTCGGCATAGAATACAATAAATATAATGTGCCTGAAGTTAAAAATCTGTGGACACCACATCTAGCTGATGATTACTTGTATATTGCACGACAGTGACAATCCTTAGAATTACAGGATTCATCGAACGACTATCAATCCAAGTAGCTATTTGAAACATACCCAAAGATTCCGATCAATTTTTCAAACATAGTCGAAATGCAGATCATAAGAGTGCAGCACTGAGTTCCTATTGATTACTACCGTCGCAAGTATAATGCCAATTGCAGGATAGGTGTTCCGGCCTGAAACAATAAAAGAGCCAGTTCGAAACTCTTGCACAGTCCTCAGTACCGGGAAGGAGTATGCCGAGCCCTTCAGTATGACAGCCCACGGAAACTCATATAGATTAAGGACTGTAGTGTGGCCATCCAAGTCCGTCACTCCTTTGCGCATAGGTCTACGAGGACATCTGTGTCGTAGAGTGGCGTTTCCAATCTAGTTCCCTCATCTTCTTGTAGTGTTTCTCAGCCGCTTCGATAGAAATCTCATCAAGGTCTACGTCGATCTGCTTTGCTAATTTTGCGTAATAGGCTGAATCATAAGTTTCACTTCCCATGCGCGTATCTAAGTAATCAAAAATAGCTCTTCGTACGATCTTGCTCCATTTGATCTCCGGATACTCTCTCATACGCTCCCTGATGTCATCGGGAATTGAAATTATGATGTTTGCCATACTTGTAATATGTATATGCTCGGACTTAAGTTTACACACCAGTCTTCTGACAGTGGCATACTTTGCGGTATTAGCGATTGCTGCGATTACAATTGTCGAAAAATGGTTCGGATGGTTGTCATAGGTGGTTGTAGAGTTGTTGTTGAGAGTCATTATTTTATTATGTTCGGTTTTGATCATAAGTTATGAGTTTCTTAACCGACAACAATTTCGTATATTCCGGGGAGACCATCAGATCGTCTTTATCTGTTCAAATGCATTAGTCCTTTTTACTGCAATGAATGTTATTCTTATAATTTTACTCGAATACACTGGTGAGCTCTGGAAGTCAGGCCACATTTATTTAATATTTATGTCGGGAATGTTATCTTTACTCTTCGGTATCGCATTTCTCCAAGATAAAAATTGATAACAGAATTATAAACAAGATTTCTGACCCCATTTCAATTTCACCTCTATGTACGTTTTTTTTACTAATGTCGTAGCCATGTAAGATGCGATTAACAAACCGAGCAACCAGATCAGTATCAATAGCAGGTTCAGATTTGCGATGATCTGATCCACAGTAAGCAAAATACTAAGAGACCCAAGCAACACAACCGGACCTAGACAACACCCATAACCAGCCATGTCTATTGCTGCCGAGAGCCTCTGTTTTGTGATATCTTTCTTCTCTAATTTCAGTTTAGTAATTGCGGCTGCAGTATAACTTATGATGAATGAAACAAACCACGAGAGAATTATCCCCGCGAGAACGATTGAAAACGAATTGGTGAATTCTTGCATATTATCATTCATCCTATCTATGATTTTTGTTCTACTTGCTAATCAGTGTTAGTACTGCACAAGTAAAAGTTCAGTCCCTCAGAGAACGACTCTGAATAACAACCCCGTAAATGTTTCGGTTGGATGGTGGTGAAGACCCTCAGTCAACCAGTTTATAGAGGCACAGTAACTCTTTACTGTTCCTAAGAACTGCATTCTGTCTTAATTTGCTAAAATTAAGATTTCACTTTCTTGCATTAGGTAGCCATTTCCAAAGAGTCAGGTAATAATCCATCTCGCGCCATGTCTTCAACATCTGCCACTGTGCGAAGTTGGATAGTAGGTCTACGTACGACACAGTAACTTGCTGGTATAAGAAGCACGAGAATCCCAAATGCCGTATCGCCACCTGCGGCATACATAAACAAGAAAGTCAACACATAGCTGGTCAGCTTGGACAAGTCTACTGCTGCATCATAGAAAAGTTGGTGCTTCCGGTAAACCGAAAAGCACCATTGTGCAAATCGAGAAACGCTCGTCTTTTTTTGAATTACATATTTGTCATGCAAATATTGTGACGGGTTTATCTGGTAGACAGGCAGTTCAATAATAGCGCTCGGCTCTTTTTGAATACCATATTTGTCATGCAAATACTGTGACTGAATTAACGTATAAACCGGCATTTCAATAATTTTAGAAATAAGAAATAGTATTACTGCGGGAATACCAAATTGCAAAGTGGCAAAACCAAAATGAATCCAGATGAACTCAAATATGTCGGCAAACCCTTGCATGATCTATCCTCCTAGTAGCTCCTATACACAGTTATCCAGAATACACTTAGGCCAACTAAAAGAGCTAGAGAAACTAGCGATGCCCATGCAAATTTTATTCTTGAGCCATTCCATGGAATTCTTCCTCCAAGTTTTACGATTGCTGAGGCTATATGTTTAGCTACTCTCCTGCCGCTGCTTATATACCCACTCAAAAATAAGCCACCAATGATATTTCCAAGAGAAAGGGTAAGCAAATATAACCAAATCCAGCCAGCCATCACAGGGTTGGATAACTCTGTGGCATAGAAAAATGCTAAACTGTGGGCAATACCAGCGGTTATTAGCCATAAGGCGGTACCAAACAAAAGAGCCGCTGGCGCTTTTGTATAGTCAAAAATCATCATTGCTGCTATCATAAGTTCAAGCGTAGTAGTCATCACACCAAAGAGTATTGTATCAATTATTTTGTCTAAAAGGCCAATATAGTACTCATAGTTATCAATCGGAATACCAAAGAGATCAAAAAACCATTCAATGATACCGATCCGGACAACTTGTATTGTGAACAAAATATCAATTGTGATGTGGATAAGTGTCAGAGATACAGAAGAGAGAATATATAGATGATAAACAGGCCACGGACCTGTCCAGTTGCCCAGAACATATGCGGCAGCAACATTTTGAGTATTGCATTCTAGTTTAGTTTTTTTGCTGTTCGTTATTATGCCCCCGGCAGTCCCATCAGACTCCACAGCTTCGCCCTGACCCGGCGCAGTGGGATCATGCCTGTTGAGGTCAGCCACCACGTTGATGTCGTGGATCCGCATCCCCACCAGACCATAGGAGGAGTACCGATACCCAAGGATGGCTACGTACTTGATCACGCGGGAGGCATTGTCGCACTCCGTGATGGGCTGCGGATCACCCTGCCCATCGATACTGGCGTAGATCGCACCGTCGCCGCCCTGGAACGGCCCCCACCATAACTTCCCTGTCCTCTTGAACGAACTGTACAGGTACCCGGAACTCTGAGCGCCTGAAGAGCTGTCCTGCGGATAGAAGTACACGTTGAACCAGCCCTTGGTGGCACCGACCCATGCATCACCCCAGTACACTAGCATCACGATCCACTTGTTCTCGTTTATCGAACAATGCCACATATACGTTTCCCAGCCATGGCGGAAATATTTCGTGTTAATTCGTCAAATCAAACTTCAAGTCAAACTAAGTGAAAATCGGATGTAATTACTAATACTCAACTCTACTCAGAGGAGTAGCAACATCTAATAACGGCATTACGTTTGTGGCCCAAGTTTTTTCAAGCATTTCTCATTGACAAATGTGATGCGTGCCATTCTTCGTATATCTCGCGAAATGCTTCGCCACACTCATCGTCCCGAACTAGCAATTGTTCAAACGCTTTAGTATAGACGTCCCGTGTTTTTCCAGGATGCATCTTTTCATGTTTTTCAAATAGATGATATATTAGTTCTTTGAATACAGTCCCACCCGGAGTTGACTGCCGAAAAGCTGTTTCTACTACTTCGTTTATGGCACTTACTTTAAGTTGCTCCCTGACGTTTTCATGATTTTCGAAAGCCTCTCTCTGGAACCGTCTTGCCAAACTCCGGTATGTTTCACGAAAGAAAAGAGGCAGTACAAGTGTCGGAGTGAGGATAAGTATCAGCAATTCTTCGATCCATGTAGTTTCCGTGTTCTCATACCAGCCCGAGATATACGGCCACAAGAGCAGAAATATCATGAAGATTACAGCCACGACGTTGAATAGTCCATAGATAGTCATTGCCCGTCTAAAAGTACCGCAAAAAAAATGTCCAAACCGTTGCAGGGAAACTGGTCCTCGCTCCAGCCTGAAACATAAATCGGATAGCCAGATGACTAGAGCCACAAGGAAAACAGTACCGAATATTTCAAATATTAAGAGAAGGAGTTGTTGTTCGGTCATCAAATTCCCACCTCAAGAAACCCCAAAACCTATAGCCAGGAACTTGGCGATATAATAGATGCAGGTCACCAAAACTGCTATCTTCAGTAGTATTATTGTAGCAAACCAAAGACCAATTTTGAGGGAACCGGAAGGCAACGCATCGAATGGTCGTAGCAAGGTCCATAGCCCAAACATAAACCACGCCATTCCAAGAGCATAGCCTATGCCCGGATAAAGTAGACGTATTAATCCAAATAGTGCTGCTGCGGCAGCGAAAGGATGGGTCAGTCCTTCTGTCACCATATAATTTAGATACACTAAATAAGATATGAATGCTACAGTCCAAGCAGCAAGCATCACCAACAAAACACCCAAATTCGTACCAATCACCAAAGGGGACGCCACTGTTTCTATTGCTTTCAATCCCAAAGCCAAAGTCAGACCGAATGCCACGGGAAAAACAAAACGAGAAATGAAATCATTATATTGGGTTTCCATTTCAGTGGCTGCATTTTGTAATTCTGCCTCTGTGTGTTCGTGTTCAGCAGATGACTCTATGTTTAATGTATGTATTCGAAAGTTTCCACGGAGGTCTGTAGAAACCAGTAGTTTTAGCGTTCCGTCAATCAGCCCAGTAAACTGTAAAAACAAACGAGGCCAAAAATTGATCAGGTCCCAATAGACATCAAATGCTTGTAGAAATGAACTTAGAACTGCACTTACACCCTCAACAAGTGCACTAGGCTGTTCAGTCACTCCCGTTCCTGTTCCGTCAAAAGATACGGGCTTATCCGGGTCGGGCGCAGTGGGATCATGCCTGTTGAGGTCTGCCACCACGTTGATGTCGTGGATGCGCATCTGCACAAGGTTGTAACTAGAGGATCGATACCCCAGGATCGCCACGTACTTGATGACTCGGGAGGCATTGTCGCATTCAGCAATCGGATACCCATCACTCTGCCCGTTAATGCTCGCATACACCGCACCCTGTCCGCCCTGGAAGGGTCCCCACCATAGCTTCCCCGTCTTCTTGAACGAACTGTACAGGTACCCGGAACTCTGAGCGCCTGAGGAACTGTCCTGCGGATAGAAGTACACGTTGAACCAGCCCTTGGTGGCACCGACCCACGCATCGCCCCAGTAGACCATCATCACGATGTGTTTGTTCTCGTCAAAGAGCGCCACGTAGGTCTTGCCCATCGTACTCGCACTCTGGATCAGTTCGCCCACCACACTGAACTCACTGAGCTGGTAGAGCCGGAACGGTCGGTCCAGCACGTGCGTATAGACGGGGCCGTGCCAGCCACTCCCAGTCGCGATGCTCGACCATGTCATGTAGCTCTGGCCGGAAGGCGAGACCAACTCACCAGCGCTTCGTGCCCCAAAGGGGAACGTGGGATCACTGTGGAACTCGTTCATGTCATTACAGGTGTCATGAAAGACTGTATACTCAGATCCCGCATAACTGAGCCGAATATTGTAGATCCGATCATCATGCTCAGGATAACTGCCATATCTGGAGGACTGAATCACTACGTACTTGATTAGTCGATTCTCGTTGACCTCGAACCACTTGTACAGACTGGCCTCATTCTTGCCGGGCACGTTGGCAAACAGCCCTTGGAAAGGATCATAGCGTATCTGAGCAATGCCGTTGAAATCACCGTAGAAATAGTCAGTACTAAGATAATTCCGCGAACCATCCTCGCGATAGAATAGTGCTGCCATGTAGACCCTTTGCGCTGCAGAACCTGACGTGTAGCCCCAGGCATCAGTTATCTGAAGCACGATGGCAGGCTTCCTGTTCTCATCGTAGAAACTCACATAGGTAGTGCCCATTCGACGCCCATCATTGTTGTGGAGCATAGACATGTTAACTGCAAAACTGCCAAAGTCCTTCAAGCGGAAATAGGAGGGGAGCGTCCGTACAAAGGAGGTTCCACGCCACCCGTTCGGGCCCGCCTCAATTCCAGTGGGATAGATGTATTCACCATTGGAGTACAGGTGGCCAGAAACAATGGTGTGACTCCAATAGGGCCAACTATCATCACGCTCGTAGTCACAACGGGTACAGGGGTCTGTCCACAGACCTCCAGTACGACCCTGTGTACGACCGGTCACTGGCTCCTGCCAGACGCCATCGACCTTTTGCTTTGTGACATAGACACCGCCAGGACTCACCATGTTTAGTGAGATTGAGTCGACACTATCAACCTCGCTCCCACTGGCCGTCACGTTCACACAGACCTCAGTAAAGTGAAACGTATCGCCTGCAAATTTCACAACACCAGAATAGGTTCCCCCAGAGAAGATATCCGGACCGTATTCCCAATGACCTCCAGTTGCGCTCTCTGCCTCAAAGTATGTTGTACTATAGAGCGTAGGATCACCAGGATCGGGTGCAGGATCTCCGGTGTCAGGAGTAGGTTGCGGATCATCAATCACAGGTGGGGGCACGTCAACTACCCAAGTCGCCTCATAGTAGTAATTCTTTGTGTAAACAATGTACACGTCAGTGGGAGACTGATGATCCGGCTCATAGCCGACCCCAAGATCTATCCAATAATTACTATAATATTGCATAATGAGCTGCTGAAGATCTAAGGGTAGAGAAGAGAAAGAACCGATTCCACTGAAAGTCACTGTTTCGGCATAACGATAGACTCTGTGAGTATCGGTATACGTGTCAGAATAGTGATCGTCAATATAATCGATCTCGTTGAGAATCACCTGTTCAAAGTCCATGATGTGCACACTTGTTCCTGACTGCACTAGGTCCTTCGCTCTCGTTAACTCGCGCGTTCGGTATGCTTCCACCTCTTCCGAGGTGTGTCCCAAGGCCAGCAGCACAGCAGCCGTGATTTCCACGTTCGTCACCTCGGCCGGGCGCGCCCCCGGTACCGTGTACAGCTTCTTGTGTGACGCCTCGTCACCATACCTGATGATGTTCTTGCTGTCGCACGCCATGAACAGGTGCATGATTGCAGAGGACCGCTCCACGATCCGAGCCATGACTGGCCACGACGTCAATCTATGCCCGGTGACCAGTCCCAATGGCCCTCCGTGTGTAGCATAGATCACAATTGCACCCTCCAGGTGTTCGGCCACAAAGGGATCACTGGTCTTTTGTACGGTCACTCGATCCACAAAGTACGGGTCGTCGGTGATGAACCCATGCAACCTGCCCATCAGGTCATTGACGGCCCAAGCCGTGTCCGGATCATCGGACAGCTGCAGAATGACAATGCTGGGTCCCTCATTGGCCGCATCAGCAGTCCAAGCTGTGACTGCAACAAGCTGGATCCCAAGCATGATGGTAAGTAGAACGACACAAGCAAGGCTGGTAGTGGTGACACCTCTCCTCATCTTCACTTCATCCTCTCTCTGAATGAATACTCCAGCCTTCCTACAAACATAGGAGTGACCAATCTCAATAAGATATTTCATATGTTCATATTTAAGGACGTTCGATGACGTACCTTGGAAAAAATGGGACGCAGAGGCTGTTTTATCCACATATTATCGGACAGATCGAAGTACAATACACACACGAGAATGTACTCACAAAACATGGTCAATTCGGACCCGGACTACTTAACATTCGGACATCACGGGACGGAACCCATCAACTGCTGAATCCAGACTATGGTACTATATGATACAAGACGCGAGTGGAGAGAAACACTGCTACTGCCCAAGCAACAGAGAAGCAAAAGGAGTTATAACCGCTCCAATGATCCGCTCGACATTTGCGATCTTCTCAGTATCGCCGGGATGAACAGAACCGGTGAGATCGTCAACAAGCTGACTTGTGGTAAAGGTATCCTTGTCGGTCACCATGATGGCAGTATCGGTCTCACGCGCACGAGCCAGAGTGCGAACATCAGGGCCGAGGCTACCCGTCAGGATCAACAGATTGGTATCGGTCTCAAGAGCGGCCAGACAGACATCAGCACGATCACCACTTGTGATGACGGCCTTATCGGTGGCCCGCCGGAACCAGCCAAGAGCGTTCTCAGGGGCCATGTTCCCGACCATGAAGTCAGTGATGAGAACATCGAGCTTGTCCTCGCCAAGAATCATAGTTCCCTCGACTGCCTGCAGAATATCGCGGATAGAGGGGCTGAAGAGTTCCTTGTGTTGGACAACAGCTCCAACATAGTCCATCTCGAATTGTTCCAGTACTGAGGCGATCGTGGTGCTCGCCGAGGGCATCAGCATAGGCGGCACCATATTCAAGATGATATGAAGAGTGTCAATACCGTGCTGCCTGAAAAAGTCCCTGAACAACAGAGCGTCGTCAATTGCATCAATGTCACGAAAATCAACAAGACACAGCACCATTGCCTCGAATTCCTTTGCAAGCTGTGGCGATGAGAGGTCCACATGCAGCAGATCCCAAGCATTGGCCGTCCCCTCTATGAGGACAAAATCAACATTCTTCGAGACCGCATCATACCCCTCTTTGATTCGCGCAAGAAGATCATCATGACCCACCCGTAGGAACTCGTCAGGGCTCACGCGAGTCCGGACAACAGGACAAATGGCATCAAGGGATTGCTCCATCGAGAGGTAGTCCTTCATCAGAGCAGCATCTTCATCTACTGCGTGTTCGGCGTCACTGAGTTCGTAGCTCTTCTCACCAACCGGCTTGAAGTACGAGACCGTCTTGCCAGCAGCACGTAGTCGAGCAGCCAATGCAAGAGCAACAAGGGTCTTTCCAGTAGATCCGTGTCCGGCAATGAAAATATTCTGCACCATGTGATCACTCTCCAATCGTAATCTTCACGTCAACAGCACAAACGCCTTTCCCCTGCTCATACCCGAACAGTGGATTAATGTCAAGTTCTACAATGTCCTCAAAGTCGGTCACGAGCTGACTGATCTTGAGAACCGTGTCCTCTAATGCGTTCATGTCTGAGGGTGGTTCACCGCGAACACCCCTCAGCAGGGTGGCGATCTTGGTCTCGGAGATCAACTCTCCTACATCTGAACGTGTCATCGGTGCAAGTCTGAATGCAACATCCTTGAGATAATTGACGAAGATGCCACCAGCACCGAACATAATGAGCGGCCCAAATTGAACATCACGTGAGCAGCCAACAATAAGCTCGCGACCTTGAGGGGCCATCTCCTGAACATCCACGCCATAGATGAGTGCCTTTGGCTTGTGCTCCGTCACGGTCTCGATAATCTGACGGAAGGCACTCTCCACCTCCTCGGGGGTCTTGAGACCTACACGGATACCTCCAACATCGCTCTTGTGAACGATGTCCGGACTTGAGATCTTCAGGACGACCGGATAGCCCAACTCGTCAGCGACTGCGCGTGCCTCCTCCGGGTTCGTTGCGAGGCGGATCCGAGCCACCGGAATATCGTAGGCCTCCGCAATGGCGTGTGCTTCACTACCTAACAGGACGCGCCGGCCATCTTCCTTGACCTTTGCGAGGATCTCAGCGACACGCTCCTTATCTACCGGAAACTGAGGAATGGCCTCATCCTTCAGGCTGTCACGACGAACAGTATATTTGTAGAGCTCAGCAAGCGCGTGGACTGCACGCTCAGGAAAGTCAAAGACGGGAATCGAACCGTCTGTGAGAATGATACGAGGATAGACCATAGAGTTGCCACCCATGAAGACGGCAAGAAGGGGTTTGTCAGGATACTCGTGGTGGGCGTCCACAAGAGCCTGTGCGGTCTCTGCGATCTGGGTCATGGCCTGTGGCGTGAGAAGAACAATGACAGCATCAACGTTCTCATCTCGAAGGACAGCCTCAGTACAGAGTTTGTAGTCCACAGCAGAGGCCGTACCGAGAGCGTCAACTGGATTGTAGACAGAGGCGGCAGGTGGAAGATTCTTCTTCAGATAGTCAATCGTTGCCTGAGAGAGCTTGGTCACCTCCAGCCCACTGGCCTCACACGCATCAGTGGTGAGAATGCCCGGACCGCCAGCATTTGTGACGATCGCCACTCGATTGCCAGCAGGGAGTTTCATGTCATCATACACATTTGCAACACCAAAGAGTTCTGCAATGCTCTCTGCACGGATGACACCACACTGCCTGAAGGCTGCATTGTACGCAGTGTCGCTACCAGCCAGTGATCCTGTATGCGAAGAGGCAGCTCGTGCTCCGGCCTGACTGACACCGGACTTGACAACAAAGATCGGCTTCTTGGGTGCAACACGCCTGCAAACCTCCATGAACTTCTTTCCATTGGCCACAGACTCGATATAGAGCAGGATAAAGGTAGAGTCGGGGTCTCGACCAAAGGCCTCCACAAAGTCGGCCTCATCGAGCTGGGCCTTATTTCCCAGACTGACGAACTTGGAGAACCCGATCTTCTCCATCAGGCTCCAATCGAGGATTCCGGTCATCAATGCACCGGACTGAGAGGCAAAGGCAATCGTCCCCTTGGCCGGGGTGCCTGATGAGAATGATGCGTTGTACGGACGGGAGAGATTGATCATACCTAGACAGTTGGGGCCTTGAATCACCATGCCGTACTTCTCGGCAATCTCGACGAGTTTCTTTTC
This sequence comes from Candidatus Thorarchaeota archaeon, assembly GCA_021498125.1. Classification (NCBI taxonomy): domain Archaea; kingdom Promethearchaeati; phylum Candidatus Thorarchaeota; species Candidatus Thorarchaeota archaeon. The sequence continues at coordinate 29,448 of JAIZWL010000012.1, forward strand.
AGCCTCCAACCCCTCATGACCGACCTCTTTGAATCCAGCAGTAATAATGACGAGGGCCTTTACACCTTTCTGCCCGCACTCTTCTACTACGGGTAAGACAAACCTGGCAGGAATGACAATGACTGCGACATCGACCTCGCCGGGGACATCACCGATCTTGCGATACACAGTCCTGCCCAATATCTCGCCGCCACGGGGATTGATGGGGTAGATCCGACCATCGTATCCACTGTCGATCAGATTTCGCATCACATCATTACCGAGTTTTCCCTTAGTCGCTGACGCCCCGATGACTGCAATCGAGCGTGGGTTGAAGAGAACATCAATACCCTGCTGCCTATCCATAGCTTTCACTTACCAGCACTTCTACAGGTTCGGCCCCTTAATAATTCCGTTAAAAGACTCTTGTTGGGGCACTATCCGTAATCGTAGGATATGCAGACCAGCCTAAGAAGATATCAGCCTTTCGACATATCGCCCAATTGCTGACAAGAGAGACGCTCTCTAATCGAATCAACAACTCTCACGATGCGTCACTCTCTGAAAACCGTTTACGCATATAGTAATAATATATATCGAGAGAATATTTGAAGTCCAAATATTCATCGAGAGTAGCGGTCTCAAATTCAGCTCGTATCTGATCGTCTTCGCAATACAGGACACGACCATGCGTGATCACATTATATCTGAATTCAGATGGCGCATAATTCAGAAAGTGAACGTCAACCTCAATACCAGGTACAAGTTGACTCAACTCATATGTGAGGGCAAGCAAAATTTTGTAGTAACGACTGGTGGGAGTGGTTGGTGATAGCAGGACGGCAATGTCAAGATCGCTCAATGGAGTAGCAGTCCCCGTTGCATACGAACCATAAAGATAGGCAAGGACAACCTCGTTCTTGACCAAGGCATCCACTATCTCTGGAAACAATGCAGATAACTCGGCCGCATCCAGTTCATTCATTGTGGTAGACCACATCTCGATTGATGATATAAATTATTTTCTTCTCTGTTGGAATCCTGATAAATTAACCGAGATAGAGGAAAAGGACAAAACAGAGGTAATGGTGAACAGTGGATGGTATACAAGTTACTGTTGATCACAAAGAATGATAAATAGAATTTCAAAATCGCGGATAATGTATGATGCACTTGGTTCTTTTATCAGGACGTTTCACTCAACTATTTTCGCAAACCGTCTTGATCAACCATAGCAATGAATTATTGTATCGGATCGATTACCTTGATGGTATCCACTCGTTTGAACGCAGAGTCGTGAGTCATTATTTTCTTAATTCCTTCCTGTTCCATAGTGGCCAGAATCGATGCATCACGACCCCCGATCCCAAGCTGTGTGAATTGGCTAAGTTTTTCGACTGTGAGTTCGACAGTCGCCAGATCTAGTTCGTAGAGAGGCATCTTATATCCCATAAAGATTCGTGCTTTTTCAGCCCCCACCCGAGGGCCTAGACGCTTGATAAGATAATGAAATGTCTCAAGAGCAATGACTGCACTAATAGCCGCTTGACTTCTGTGCAATAGGGATTCCAATGGTTGAATGACTGAAACATGTTCGGGTTGGGTGACATCAAAATAATACGCCCATATGTTTGAGTCAACGATGATCATGGCACAGTTCTCCATATATGTTTGAGATCTAATGGATCAATGTCACCCTTGACAGTGATACAGCCGCGTAATTCCTGGATGAACGTCTTGACATCTACAGCCTTCGTCAAGGTCACTTTATCACCTTTGGCAGAGATAATTATGGGGTCACCTGCCTTGAGTCCAACCATATCTCTCACATCTTTAGGAATAGTTATTCGACCTCTTTCGTCAATTCGTTCTGTGCCCATTGTAATACCCATACCCACATTGATTCCCACACTAATTAACTTTTAGATTTGAATGTGGATGACAAGTGTTGCCTGTCTAACGCTCATGGACTGAATAGATACCGATTTGATTCGTACCGTTGATTGCAAGTTGGACTTTCTTGGACAGTAGGTCCATAGTCCGCCCACCAACGGCAGTGGGCAATAACAACCTCTCCGTTATAGTAGAGGCCATACGTGAGATGTGGTTGAGAGTATTTAATTTCCTATCCTCTATGCCCACGAATGCCCAAGTTCTCTGTGACTGTTGACAACCCTAGTTCTATACTAAATGGTGACAATACCGGAATATTGTTGCAATCAGAGTTTGAGCCTAAACACGTACTCGTCATCGGCCATGTTGAGCTTGCTCTCAAGGATTTTTCCAGTCTTGTGCAAGAACCGGATCATGGGATAGTTCTGG
>JAIZWL010000013.1:0-758 GCA_021498125.1 Candidatus Thorarchaeota archaeon
GATCTACAGCCCAAGGCCAATTCTCTCCTGCGAGCAGTCCCAGCCGCTTCACAGATGACAAATGAGAAGTTAACACAAACATTGGCTCAAAGGTAACTATAATCAGATAAATATGTTTGAATCGATCTCGTTCTACTGATGCGATATGATTTCCGTTTCTATCGACGAAGCGTACCTTCGAAGAAGATTGGATATAATCCAATGCACGCAGTGCTTGGCTATGTGCTTCTCTGAGAATGTGTTTTGCTTTATGTTTTAATCCTTTGATTGAACCTCTACGCGCTGGCTGTGGTAACATTCCTGCTTTTGCCTCAATTAGTAGTAAGCAGTCATCATAGAGGATGAGACCATCAAGTTCAACTCTTTTGCTTTTGTCCTTCCCAATATAATAAAACAGATTTTTATATATAGAGGAGTTTGGCAAGAGATTCTGAAACAAATTGAGTGCAGTATTTTCTACATAACTGTCTCTAGCTGGGAGATATTGCTTTTGATAGTAGTCTGGTGAGTATTGCTCCAAAAGAGCCTCTATGATTTCTACTCTATTTCTAATTAACATTGTAGGACTAAAAATATAATATGTTTCTCCAACTTTGATTATTGGGCGTTCAGATATTATTGTATCATTTGTCGGCCAGCCTCTCCATTTTTCATATCCAATAAATGCGTTGTTGTTACCAAATGAGCATGATATTGCTTTCAGAATCATCTCGTGTATTTCATTTTTGCTTGGGATTTCGAATATGTCTTGTGGTTGC
>JAIZWL010000013.1:768-10279 GCA_021498125.1 Candidatus Thorarchaeota archaeon
GGTTGCGCTTCCAAGATATGCTTCATCATTTCCAGCTGGCTTAGCAACTCTGGATTTTCTTCCCCATATCGTTTTATGCTCTCATCGAAAGATTCTCCACCTATGTCTTGACCATTTAGCCATTTAGTGAAATGGTAATAAGTTTCCTGCGTTGATTTGAACATATCTACTTCGGCTTGAAACCGTGAAATAACTTCTATTTCTATATATCTGATAAAATCATTGAAGTCACCTGCTGAAAATCCTATCTTTTCGATTAGATGGTTTCTATGCGGTTCGAAGAGATCACAGAATGTTTTTTCTACGTGAGGAGGATACGCTTTGCCACGTATTGCGAAGTAATCGAGTATGAGCTTGAATCGTATTGATGCCTCGGTTTTTTCTTCTTCCTCTTCATTTCCGTTGATATGTTCGTTACTAAAGTATAGAACAAAGTTTTTTACGAGTTGTTTCCAAACATCCAGAATTTCGTTTATAGTTGCAGTATCTACATTCTTCGGTGAAGTTGGAAAAGGTTTAGATAATGACAAGCTCATGACATACTCGATTAAAGGATACCATAACATATCCTCCGACTCAGTATGTTCATCTAAGCTCAATGTAACAACGTGCCTGGAAATAAAAGCAATTATCTGTAAGGGATTATATTCTTCAAGATATTTCTCAATCTCGCGAATGGCATCATTTACTGCTGTATATGTTTCCTCTCTTGGCCGAATCATTGGATTATCCCCTCCATCTGGAGTATGGAAACATTTGTTCGATAATTATTGCTCTTATTATTACTTTGCTATCAGTGACTCTGTGAAAAGTCTGCGCGATAGGGGGTTATGAAAAGTATGGATCCCATTTAGTGTCTGGATTCGAAACTCTTCAGGATTCATTCTGCCTTGAACGCTCTATGTCTGTGGAGTGTTCATGCAGCCCCGCTATCTGTTCGATGGGTTGCATTCCCGCATTTCACTACAATGGATGAACTTTGATTACTTTTGATATTATCCCGGCTTTTTCACTACGACCAGGTCACCAGAGTGCTATTCGTTCTCTAACAGTTTCTGTTCTATTATCACAAATACTTCTTGAAAGCCGATTTCATTGGATGCCTCCACATCAGGTGTATGTTTGTGATGTGGAAACGTTTGGACTTGGGTATGATGTGGCGCATTATCCCATCGAGTTATCAGGTTACCATTCTTATCTTGCCAATGATAAGAATAATCAAATTCGGACTCAGACACAAATTCACGGATATATAATACACTTTCATCAACAAGTTCTGCTTTTATCTTTAGAAAATAGAAGTTGTCGCCCTGTTGAAAATCAAGGAGATTGTACTTCTCGACAATTTTACTTTTCCCTAGCAATTCTAATGTTTTTAGCATCTTCGACTTCTCTCAACTGCTGTTCGAGATCCTTTCTCTTTGCCATATATGCCTTCCATTCAATGTACTCATCCCACAGGCTGAACGATTCTTTCTGTTCACTGATTCGCTTCTTGAACTCACTCAGAGAACAACCATGTTTTCTTTCGAACTGTTTGATCTTTTCTTTTACTGGTGAGAGCTGTGAGATGATCTTGAGCCGTTCATAGGTTCTAATCTCTTCACCATCAACTACTAATGTCATTATCATTCGTGCTATGTTGTGTCCACGACAATATAACATCTTGTATGCAACTTTCTGTTTGCGTTACCCGATCTGTCACGATCCTGAAATCTCGTATCGAAAACTGAACATTGTTATTGTGTACCTATTCCTCAGAGAAATGAATCTCCGGCCGTTCTAAATAATCACAAGTCCATCTCTGCCAGTTCTCCGTCCTCAGCGTGAAACGGCACTGAAATGTCAAGAGGCCCTCTCACATCTAGTTCGGTGTGTAATGACTCATCGACTTGGATCAGGATGTCCAGTGTCCAATCACGCAGGAGTTGCTCGATCTGAGTGATTCGACTGTGATCTATTTCCAGTTCGGCGTTAGCAAGACTCACCGCAAGCAAGACCAATGTTGAGAATGAGGCCACATTGCATGCAAACAGGACCGACCGGATCAGCTTGAGAGCAGGCGATTCCGTTGTGATAGCCAACTCAGAGGGAAATTGCATCTCAGAGTTCTTCGAATAGGTGGATAGAATTGGGTTCTCTATGACCTGTGCAATGAGATCCGTGTCTATTTTGTTGTCAGTCAATATGCTATCGGTCATCTTGCTCTCCACGAGCTGGAGGAAGGCGATTAACGTATTTATTGCCAGACCAAAATTAGCTGATAGGGCAGGGCCGTACTTCTGTTCTAATAGGAGTTGAATTCTTTTCTCTTGAACCGAGTCGAAGACCAATCTCAAAATCTTGAATGTTTCAAATGCTTGTGTCCATGCGGCGTCTACATTCTCCAGTGATGACCTCAGCGAGGCACTCACAAGTTCTATGATCCTCTGTTTGATATTTGTTCCAATGTTTCCGTTGAGCAGGTCTTCGGCGAACCGTGGAGATAATGGGCGATTGCTCTCACTGGGGATTTCAATAAGCATTACGGGAAGAATCTGGATCGTCATAATAGATCATGCCATATACAGAGGATTTTCCCCTAATGATCTCTACTCGGTGTGCGAATAAAAACGATGCTATTCCCGGTGGCAAGTTAATATTAATTTATTCCGCATTAAGATTAAAGTCTATCATGTTATTACTTGAATTGAAGTATGTTTAAGAACGGCCTGATCAACCATAATTCATCGACAAAGAATAATTTATCCGTTAAAGAAGATAGATAATGCATGTGGATTTATTGAAATGAAATCTATTGACGAAATCCGAACCATTCTCCAATGTGAACGACCGCAACTGAGAAAGCAATTTCAGGTTGAGAGTATTGCTTTTTTCGGGTCGTACGTTAGGAGCGAGCAGACCGGGGCGAGTGATATCGATATCTTAGTGAAATTTACAGACCCGGTCAGTCTACTCCATATAGTTTCTCTTGAGAACTACCTGACAGATCTGCTGGGAATCCGTGTTGATATTATTCTGAAAGAGAATAATCGTGAGGAGTTGAGGGATGGTATTTTGAGGGAGGCAATCCCGTTATGATCCAGTCTTGTACTGGACCATTTAGAATAGATTATGTTGCTGTTGAGCTCACGTAGGACGTGATGTACGTTTTGCGAATGTACTCACGCCCATGGATTTTTCAACAGTGGTCGTTTTTAATCATTTTCTGGTTTCACTAAGGATTAACTTCTCTAACGATCGCTTGCCATCGTTCAGGATTTTCTTTTGCTGGAAGAAACACAAACTCTAAGGTGTTATTGTTTTGCAATACCTTTGCAACCCCCTCAATAATTCTAGCTAATTCGTCAGGGCGAATTTTTATTTTGATACTCTTTGGTGTTTTTGTCACATCTACGTTTAGTGTAAATCTGTATTTTACCACGCGATTGCCGCTCCTTTTTAATAAATTTATGGGTTAACTGTTTTATCTTTTCTAAACGTTTACATAAAACTGCTTCTACTATTAAGAAAATTTGAGTGATGAGATTCCTACACCAAACTTTGCGGTAGAAAGATAGCTGTGACAGGAAACAGACGACCCATACAAAAGGATCGCATTACAGACCATACGGATTATTACAAAGGTAGTCTATTTCGCTACTACTAAGTAGCTGAATCTCCTGCAATATGATGAAGAATTGGAGGCCCATCATTGACTGGCGTAACTGCACTCTACGACCCTGAGAAGATCCTTGTCCTTGACGGAATGGACGAGATCGAGCGAGCCGAGGATGCTCCAAACCCATTCTGGAATCGTACCCGATTCGATATCACGTGGAACCTTCCTCAGATGGCAGGACTCACCGACGCGTCCAATATTGTGATCGAGCAGATGCGGCTGGCGACCAATGAAGAGTTGACCCTCTTTCACGACCGCTCGTACGTTGAGACCCTTGATCTCTTTGGCAACATGGGTGCAGCCTTCTCCACGCGGTTCGGTCTCCCCTCCCCCGAGTGTCCGATCTTCAGCAATGTCAACGAGTACGCCCGATACACAGTGGGCGCAACGATCGATGCAGTTCTTGGTGTGGCAGAGGGTCGCTTCAAGAATGCCATGTCCTTTTACGGTGGCTTTCACCACGCTCTGCCGAGCAAGGGTGCAGGCTTCTGTTACCTGAACGATTGCGTCGTTGCGATCAAGGTCCTAAAGCAGCGCCACCCGAACATGAATGTCCTCTATCTTGACACGGATGTTCACCATGGAGATGGCGTTCAGGCAGCCTTCTATGATGACCCCTCCGTGCTCACGATCTCAATGCATGAGAAGAGCATGGGATTCTTTCCGATGTCGGGGGGCGCGGAGGAGATCGGGGTCGGTGAGGGAAAGGGCTACTCGGTCAACATACCTCTACCGCCACTGACCGATGATGTCGAGTACGCGCGTGCCTTTGAGGAGATCGTCCTCCCTCTCTGGGAGAACTATCGTCCGGACCTTGTCTTTTGGAATGTGGGTGCGGACGCGCACATGAACGATCCCCTTGCCGACCTGACGCTCACGCTCGACACGTACCAGCGCCTCTCTCGAACGGTCCGGGAGATGGTCCATCTCCATAAGCAGAAGTTGGTGTTGGTCGGCGGTGGCGGATACGATCCTGTGACCACAGCCCGGGTATGGAGCCTCATTCTTGCGGATGTTTCAGGTCAGTGCCTTCCTTCCACAGTTCCAGTTGAATGGGCAAAGTTATGCGAACAGCGTGGTTTCAAGGTGACCCGTCTTGGCTGGACAGACCGGCCTCCGCGGATCGATGCAAGCCATTTGTCCAAGATCCGAGTGGCTGTAGATCGAGCGATCGACACGGTAAAGGAACTGGTCTTTCCGATTCACGATCTGTAAATTCACCGTGTTGATTATCTGATCAGTTCTACAATCGCATGCATTACGACCTCCGATCATTTACATCATACTTTTGCTAATTGTGCGAAAAAGCGAATTGTGCTTTGCGAGGAGCGGCTTGTGACGATGGATTCCTGTGCTGTAGTGCGTAGCATTCTCACGTACCAATGAATCTTGATGCTTGGTATTCCAGTTGCTAATCTACAAATTAATTAGGATATGCAGGAAGTCGTATACGTGGGTGTTAGTTTGGCGAAGTCTATTACCATCCCCGTAGAACTGTTGAGAGATCTTTATACAGGGCTAGCAAGACTCGAAGAGATCTTGGCAACTCTCGAAGAGTATATCGACGAAGCCGGATTGGAACGAATACGTGGGGCTGAAGAAGAGTTCCAACGCGGTGACTTTGTCACTGTGCAAAATAGCAACGACCTTGAAGAATTGTTGAGTGCGTAATAACTTCCCCTACAAAGCATCTGTGACATCCGGTTTTCTTAAAGGATTGAAAAAGTCGTCTGCGACTGTCCAACAGTGTCTGCACCTATGCGAGGGGTCGTGGTCTTCAACGTGATACTTTTGCATGGGTCGTCTGTTTCCTGTCACAGCTATCTTTCTACCGCAAAGTTTGGTATTGTTTTTCAGGCCTCATATCTTTCAATCTTACTTGTTACATACGTAGTAATGACCAAGTAGTTGCCATTCTCTCTTCGAAAGACTACTCGCAATAGTTTACCATCGATTCTCATCTGAGCGATCAAGTGGCCCTACCTATCATGAGAGAATTTGCGAGTTGATGTGATTGCCTTCTGAACATCTTCTTTTATGATGTTTCGCTGATGCATCCGCTCTTATTTGTGCGTGCTTTGTAAAGACAATCAAGTTCCTGAGACCTCGGCCACAAGTTCTTCACTATCAAGATGGATCAACTGATTTAGATCGAGATTGCGTTGAGAATAAGCTAGGATCTCGATGCCGATGGCCTCCCCGCTTTTATTGTAATCGACAATTATCCCCTCCGCTATCTCGATACTATTTGCCACTTTACCACTATCAATACGGAAGTACATTACATCTGCTACTTTATCGTATTCCATCCGCATTTATACCACTTTCACTCTTTTCTGGTGCTCGTAATCTCACGATAGCCCTATTTATCATAGATGTATGAATTCATTTACTATTGGCTATTTTAGGTAATGTCTTCGGCCCTACAAAAAACACGAGTTTGAATTATTGGTCACTCTGCTATTGCTTGCGAAATGGTTGAGTGAAGCGTCCGGGCAAGAATGGATTGCAGATAGTTGCATTCGAGTTCGGTGTTCATGAGCAAGTTATCAAATGCAGTAACACACCGACAGCCTCTCCGCAAACCTCATTACAAAGAACCTAATAGCAATGTCCGTGGATGACTATGGCAGCAGGCAAGATGAAGGACTGGACTGAGCGATATAAGAAGAAGATTCTGACAGCGGAGCAGGCGATCCGTAAGATCCGTCGCGGGTCGCGGATTTTTCTAGGGACTGGTTGTGGCGTCCCGATCCATCTCGTACACGAGCTGGCAAAGAACTCGGACATGATGGCCGACAATGAGATCGTGCATCTACTCACTCTTGGCGACACTCCCTCAGCGGATCCCGAGTTCCAAAATCAGTTCCGCCACAATTCGTTCTTTATCAGTGACAATATGAGAGATGCAGTGTCCGAGGGCCGGGCCGATTACACGCCCATCATGCTCTCCGACATTCCATACCTCTTCAGGCGCAAACGTATGCCCATCGATGTGGCGCTCATTCAGGTGAGTCCTCCCGATCAGCACGGTTATTGTTCACTTGGGGTCTCAGTGGACATCACCAAGTCCGGTGCTGAGAGTGCCGACATGATCATTGCTCAAGTAAATGACCGGATGCCTCTGACGCACGGTGACACCTTCATCAATGTCCGCGATATCGATTATCTTGTTCCGCACACCGCGCCACTTGTGGAATTTCAGGGCGAGGCACCCAGCGAGACGATCAGTCTGATTGGTTCCTATGTCGCACGGTTGATCGAGAACGATTCCACTCTGGAGTTGGGGATCGGAGCTCTTCCGCAGGCGGTCTGTACGAGCCTCTTGGAGACCGGTGTACAGGACATCGGGATCCACACGGAAATGTTCAGCGACAGCCTTATCGATCTTATTGAGGCGGGTATCGTGACCTGTAAGAGTAAGACCCTGCACCCCGGCAAAGTGATCGCTAGTTTTGTCATGGGTTCTCAGAGATTGTACAACTATGTTGATAACAACCCCTTCTTTGAGTTCAGGCCTTCGGAGTACGTGAATGATCCCTATATCATTGCACAGAATAACAAGATGGTTGCCATCAACTCCGCTCTTGAGATCGACCTTACCGGTCAGGTCTGTTCTGACTCGATCGGTTCCAAGTTCTATTCTGGCATAGGTGGACAGGTGGACTTTATTCGTGGTGCGAAGAGGTCTCCCGGCGGTAAGGCGATCATCTGCATGGAGTCAACTGCAATGAACGGTACGGTCTCCCGAATCGTTCCCCGACTCAGTGAGGGGGCAGGCGTGGTCACGACACGTGGAGATGTTGACATCGTAGTGACAGAGTATGGTCTCGCCTCACTTCATGGTAAGACGATTCGTGAGCGGGTGCTCTCATTGATTGCCATTGCTCATCCGAAGTTCAGGAACGAACTCCTTGAGGTGGCCAAGGCCATGAAGTACGTCTTTGAGGATCAAGTGCCATTCCTTTCGAAGGGAACTTACTTTGCTCGCGAGTACGAGACCTCGGAAGTCTTCAATGGTCCCGAGGGTCCCGTGCGCGTACACTTCCGCCTCATCCGTCCAGATGATGCCGACCGTATCAAGGAACTGTTCTACGATCTCTCTGAAGAGAGCATCTTCTTCCGGTTCCTCACTCCGCTCAAGAGCCTGCGCAGACAGACCCTTCAGGAGTTCTACAACGTCGATCAAGACAGGGACATCTCGATCGTTGCGGTCATCTATCCGGACAAAGAGGGTGAGACCGAGAAGATCATTGGTGCTGCGCGGTATCTCCTCGATCGTAGCAAGAACGAGGCGGAGTTTGCCCTGCTTGTCCAAGATGCGTATCAGAACCGTGGGATCGGCTCCTTCATGTTGAACCATCTCATGCGGATTGCCAAGAGCAAGGGCGTTGAGACCTTTGTGGCCTTTGTGCATCCCCAGAACTATCCCATGATCCGGTTCTTGCACAAGACTGGAAAAATCCTTGAGAGCAAGCTCAACATGGCCGATGACGAGTACGTGTTCCGTCTCAAACTATGATCTCTTCAACTCTTCAAATACAATGAAAGCGTGCACGAGGCCTTGGTACTGATCTGAGGTCTCTTGCATCGCTTGCCGTTGACTGTAATGTAAGTTCGGTCGTGTTGGGCCATATGTCGGTGAAGTCCGTTCAGCAGTGGTACTAGATATGATTCAAGAGGTTTTCCGACTTCCTGACTTTTTAGGTGCTGACCGTGAATAGAGGACTGATTATAGGCCTGTTAATTGTAGGTTGGACACTATAGGGCAGTAGATCCATCCTCCGCCAACCAATAGCGGTGAGCAACAGCTGCCTTCACTTCATAGTAATGGTCATACGTAAAATGTGGGTGTGATGATGTAAGATTCTATCAACAATGTCCAGATATGTCCAAGTCTTCTGTGGCTTAAGCAGTATTATTTATTTACGAGGTGTTTCTTTTGTTTTGAAAACTGAAACCCGTTTTTTTCGGCTTTCCCATTGAATTTTAAGAGTATTATCCAGTTTGCGTTTTGACCGGATTATGCGCCGTTTGCGTTCACTCAGCATTACTTATCACTTCTTTTACTCTTTGATACATCTCATTATATATCTTGGTCACTTTTGATTTTTCCTCTGTGTATATCGATAATAATTGTGCCATCTTTTCGGATTCACTTCTTATCAGTATGGGTCTGTTTCCGTTTTTACATATGACGAGAATATCTGTTGCCATGCCTACACCAGTATGTGATTCGGCCGATTTTTTGGCTCTAAATGCAAATAGTAATCCTTCTTCGAGGGAGTATCTTGGGGAATACTCTCCAAGATTAAAATAAATCTCCGAGAACATTTCTCCTGATCCGATAGCGCCATGAAATGATTCGGATACATAGTATATTTTTCCGTCTTGGTCAATTATTACTATTTGTGGTTTGTTATCTTCAAAACCAACAGCAATAGCTCTAAGAGATAGATTGAGTTCATTCATATTTCCATAAATCCACTCAACGAGACTTTGTGGAATCTTCCCCGAATCCTCCTTGATATATTCTTTAAATTCATCAAGAGAGAGTAAAGTATTTTTTTTCTATGAAATCATTTAACCTGCGAGTATTTTCCTTTTTAATTACAACCTCAAACTGTTCGATAAATTCAGAGAACGTCTTAGTTGGCTTTAATTTATCTTTTACAAATGTAATGCTCTCTAGACTCCCTGCAAACCCAACACCGAATTGGCCGATTTGATATATTTTTGGTATCTTTTCTTCATATTCATATGTTTCAGAATATGTAATCATACGATCTCCAATCAGAAGAATACAATCTTCATCCGCACATATAGATGCTTGAATAATTGTCATATTAT
>JAIZWL010000014.1 GCA_021498125.1 Candidatus Thorarchaeota archaeon
CGTTGTAATAAGAAGCAAATCATTATCATGACGACGTTTGAAAATGACCGACGTTGTATTACTATATTTATTTCGATATGCTTCACGAACCTCTTTGGATGTAGTTAACGCACAGACAAGTTTTCCTCCTAACAGATATGAGTAGGGTGGAATTGCCCCCAAAACAAAGGCATCTAGGACACTACGTAAATTTTGTCTCCTCTGTTCGGTAGTCCATCCAACCCATTTGTCACGAACTCTCAAATTGAAAACGGGATCCCCTAATGCAAAAAGGCCGATAATCTTGCCATTTTGCCTATCGCGTACCAAGAACCGCATACGTCTTCCATATCCTTGTGACACAGGGACCGACCAATATAACGTTAGAAACCGGAACAAATCGTGCTTTCTATCACCAGTCCTTAGTTCAATGATTTCAGGGTCTATCTCCTCAGGGCGTATATCCGTACCATCCGCAACAAAGTTGAGTAGTTTTCGTGCATTTCGCTTTAAGAATCTCAGATTTTTGTATAATATTTCTATTCGCTTTCCGCTTTGAATTGCTCGCAAATCCATTTTGGTTAAAGTCCTGTCTTGAATCAGCCCATTTTCGCTGATGACATACCCAAGGCGTAGTAGATGTTGTTTAAGTTCAGAAACAATCTTCTTCTTTAGACTTGCAATATCTCCAGAAATATTTGCACGTGTCGTGCTAATTTCACGAATTCCTTCTAATCTGTCTAAAATTGTACCAAGGATGGATTCGGTATCTTCATATAATCCGGTTTGGATAATATCAAGGTTTTTTTTCTCAACACTCATACCGGATTTTTCTGATGCCACTCTATTTACCTCATAATATGTCCCAGTTAAGTATCGAGAGGCATACCTGCTTATTATTACTTGGTATTTCAAGGAATCTGATTGAAAAGTTACCTTTTGGTACACTCCGAAAATGTGAGTCACTCGATGGGCAACAAGAATTATCCGTGCCATGTAATTATGGTACGATAAGTTAGAAATTGATGAAACCGTAATTTGTTAATTATCGTTTGTGATTTTTCTGATGGTCTTCCAAGGGGAAATGGCGTGTAGTATCTTTAGGTCCGTGAATTAATAGAATGATAGAAATGCGATTATCATGCATTAACAATAAATGCTAAAATCTCCTAATACGACTCGTAACGGTCATTCTTGATATGAATTCTATGTATCAATACTTGTCATTCCAAGTGGGATGATCAAAACCTCTTGCAGTTCTATTCCTGTAGTTGTAAGGTATGATCTACCGATGTACTCGACATCGGGATACGTGCTGGCGAGGAATAATCGCAATGGATATTTGAGCTCTGACTTTAGTTGCTTGATCAATGACCCTATTGTGTCCTGGATAGTAGTCGATTCTTGTGATTCCTTTAAGATACGGCGCAAAATTCGCTTCTCTCTATAAAACGTCCTTCTCTGGGAAAATTGGACGATCACTATTATAATTATACACAGCCATCCCAAGATTGTATTTGCATAAAATTTCAAGTCTTCTTCAGATAAGGTATGATCTGACGGCTGAAGGGAAATTCCGATAATAGTAACTATCAGAAAAGCAATGCTAAGTATAATTAGTTCTTTTATCGAGTACTCAGACTTCCATTTCTCCTCTTTCGTCAAATCTTGAAGAATTGATGCAGGCCATGGAATTATAGGCCCAATTTTTAGGACCGCCGATCTCAACCTCTGAACTACGACCTCTTGGACTCTGCTGATTGTTTGTAGCTCTTCTGGAGCGGATGTGTCTCGTACATAACCAATATTACCGTCCTCCTTTGTTCGAAGGTCGAGGTGTAGGAACAGCGATTCTAGACCTCTCCGAGAAATACCATGGAATTGAAATTCTGACGCCGCTCTTGTGTAGTTAGTTCTGGCGCGCCAGAAGACTATCATGCTAACAAGCAAGAGCGGATGGGTAAGAATCCACTCGACCACGAAGAGTGGCCCGAGGCTAACGGAAAGCCACGGTACATACCAAATGAGGCCGATGATGAGTAGAACTATGCCAAGACCTAGCAGACTATACACAGGTGGTTCTTCCTTGTACACATTACTGTCATCTTGGGCGATTCGTTGGGCGAACGCTGAGTACCCCTTTGCCTCTAATTGCTCTCGCCAATCGTGACCGCGTTCAGGTTTTGGAATTGATCGCGTTTCAACTTGGGTGGTGGATGTCAGGGTCTCGTGTGTCTTGTCTGCTGACAGGTCCGGTTCTTTTTTATAATCTAATAACCTGATAGTACGGCTGACCATTTCTCTGGCCGGTAGACGAACTGCTCGTATTATTCTATCATTCATTGCTACTGATATTATTATACTAATAATGCCCCATGTCACCGGAATCCAAAACACTGAGACAACTCTGCTTATGGCAAGAAACGAGATCGTGACGAGCAAGGCAATATTCCCCACCAGAATTGCTCGGTTTAGTTTCACGCAGTCTGCAAATTCCTGTTTGGTGAGAAGGAACGAGTACGTTTGATCCATGCTCGGGCGGCCATATCTGTTCGGTCCAAATTTGGACAGTAACATCTTGCCAGTCATAACAAGAATGAACAGAAATATACCATTGGTGAGCAAGTAAACAGCTGTAGAAATATCGTAGTAGTATGTAATAAATGCCAGAATTACAAGGGCGGCTCCTGATAGTCGTAAGATCCATATCCGTCTGTATGCTCTTCGCGTCAGGATCCCAAATGGTTGTGTGACGGGTTCCAAAAGGTCCTTAGCCGTTGTAATATTTTCTATATTTATTATTGCGTCTATGTCTACATCAAGGATGAACTCGGTCTGTTTCATGAGTCTATAGATCCCCGAATGACGTGCGAGTTCTTTGAGTGTCTGTAATGCGTCACTATCGAGATCAAGTACTATTCTCCGTCCAAGGAACACGATCACTTGGAGCATTAGATTAGTTGCCGGGACTCCTTTGGTCTTCATCTTTCGTCGCTGATATCTATCGGGTGTTTTTTTCAGTCTGGAGTTGATACTATCCCCGACAACGTACATGACTAAGAGAGCAAGCACTGATTTAAAAAGAATTGAAAAAATCTGGGACCATTCGATAAGCCATTGGATAGCACCCTGAGACCATCCACCTGCGTCAATGGCAGCAAGGAATATGACTATCGGGGTGACAAAGGATATACTGCTGGCAATTCCCATTCTTTCAGTCATCTCTGCGAGGAAGAGGTAACTGACAACTCCCGCAACCATTACTGTGAGAAAGTCTAGAATGTAGATGATTGGCGTGGTTAGAAACTCAAACGGCGTTGAAATTGGAATGAAGTTCGGATTGATCATTAGATAGATCATTGCGGATCCGTATATGATTAGGAAACTGAGACTTAATGCTACGAAATATGTCATAATGTCCGTCTTGTCTACTCCACGATGAGGTGTCTGTCGTTTCTGTATCTCGTCAATAAACGCAGTTCCAAAAAACGATATTACAAAAATCGGAAAAAACCATGGAGTGAATGGATTTTCAAACGCCATCTAGATTCTTTCAACCTTCTTTTCTCGGTCTTCTAGGAGTAATCTTACCAACTGATCTGATATGCAGTATCTCAATATGAACCAACGGCTTCAAAAACACAAGACCTGTTCGCGATATCCGTGGTCAATTCTCCCTCATTGTATACGCGAAACATTTGGATATAAATTCTATGTCAAATCAGGCCCTGTGTGAAAAGTTTGCAACCATGGATCAGTATAGGAAAAATAAATCCTGCGGGGTTTTGGATTGGATAACATCATAGTGCAAGTCGTCCTTATACGGATGTTTTCATAGACTTTTCACACAGAGCCATCAAATCAGTTGGGTCGAGCCCCTTCGATTATCATTTTTAGAACAAGTATTCACGGTCTCAGAACGAATACTGCTATTGCTTTCAATATGATCAAATTCATGATTTACAATGGATTCAGTGATGACTTTATTCTTTTAAGTGCATATTTTTGCCGGATCACCCGCAAGTGTACCTTCCAATCAACGCTCAGAAGTGCCAGAAAGTTTATACGTATTTGGTCTAATGATTGGTTGAGGATGGACTTCTCATGAGTGAAATGGGGCTAGTTGATCGTGTACTTGATGCACGAGTAGAGCTAGGTCGGTCGGTCGTCATAGACGTAATCTTTTGAGACTGAGGACTGCGCTGCTTGTGATCGCTGTGTTGTCACCATTGTGGGTCATGCCGCTCTCGGCACCAGTGGTCTCGGATGTGGTGGTGGTCATGTATCATGACAGTGCGGTGAATACTGCTGTGCGAACAATCGTGGCAAATGATCCACATGTGCGAGTTGTGGAATACGAGTCGTTAGAGTATGCACTGACCATCCATCGGACGGCCGGAAGAGTCGTGTGGGTATCTCATGGATCTAAACAAGGAATACTTGCAGGGTCGCAGGTGCTCAGTTGGCGAACGTTCAGTGGTCGAACCCAGATGACTCCCGGGAAGGACATCGTACTAGCATGTGACTCTACTGCACTTTATCGGTATGTTTCTACAGGGTCTGTTTTTGGATTTACAGGTGCTGTAGATGCCATATTAGGGGGACTACTTGTTTCGTTTTTACTTGAACCCCAAAAAAGCATATTGTATAGATTTTCGGAACTAAACTTCGATATGGTTACAAATAGGCGTATAAACTCAAGATTCCTAGGTCCTACGGACTATATTCTTGACTATCTATCTGAGCGCGAAGCAATGTATTGGCTGGCAATCTCGATGCTTGTGATTGGATCCATGCTCTTCAACTACTACGCTGGTTTATCATTTTGGCAGAAAGTGGGATGCCTTTTGGTTATCCCTGGTCAGTGCGGTATTATTGTTACATTACTATGGCTCGCACGAGGTTGGATAAAACCACTATCTGCAGCATCGAAGATTGCGGGTTTTATTGTTGGTACATTGCCAGCTGCA
This sequence comes from Candidatus Thorarchaeota archaeon, assembly GCA_021498125.1. Classification (NCBI taxonomy): domain Archaea; kingdom Promethearchaeati; phylum Candidatus Thorarchaeota; species Candidatus Thorarchaeota archaeon. The sequence continues at coordinate 4,950 of JAIZWL010000014.1, forward strand.
ATGATTAGTGTACTTGGTGGGAATGTCTTTGCTCTCGGGATTCTCATGACTTGTGTTATTGCAACTATTGCCTCATGGGGCGCTTCTGCTGGAGCAATAGCAGCAGCGAAAATAGTACTGCTGATAGCATCAATTTTAGCTTTTATTGGAGGAATCGTACAAGATGCGATAGATGGCAATACTATAGTTGGATAGTCGTAATACACTGGTCAAAACCAGAATCGGTAGAATCTATAAGGTTTTGCCCACCGGTTTATTTAATATATTACAGCCGTATCTAATGATACTATAACACTGGAATCATAATGGATAATGGAGAAGACTGCAATGGAGAGGACTGCAATGGAGAAGACTGCAATGGAGAAGACTGCAAATACGTCAGTATTTCAATTGCTAAGAACGTT